>JAFDZJ010000267.1 GCA_018266965.1 Bacteroidota bacterium | reverse complement strand
ACTTTAAAAAAAAATCAAAATTTAAAAAGACTTCTTAATTTAAGTATTTTACTTATTGTGATAGGAATAGCTATGTTTCTTATTTTTAAAAAATAATGAATTAATTTATTAAATAATTTTTAACAAATGAAAAAAGAACAAAATAATAAGATAATCATTTTTCAAGAAGATGAAAAAGCTCTAAATTACAGATATAAATTAGAAAATCCATTGAATAATAATGTGGCTGTAAAATCTATTGATTATGATAAAGATGATTTTATTAATGAATTTAAAATCGTTGGAGATCCTCCTTCAGTGGGAACCGTATATTATTTACATCCTTATCAGAAAGACACTTATATACACCAAGATACAGACGAACACTACTATTTGCGAGAAAAACTTAATTTATATAGAAGATTTGGTTCTAAATTAGGTGCAAAATCTATTCAAACTACATTAAAGTTGACAAAAAGTGAAAAAATTGAAATCGAATCGGATGGAAAAGTTACTTTCAAAGTAGTAAAAACGGATGTTAATGTAAAAAATCAAATTGAGAGTAATTATAGGAACTCTTTAGAAATAAAAGAAGAATATCAACAACAAGAGAATTTTGATCTTTTTAAGAATATTGATGAGCTAAAAACAATAATCAAAGAAAATAACCTTGGTTATGAAACTGAACTTATAGAGTTGATTGAAGGTAGAGACTCAAGAAATTCAGGTACTAGTTTGATAAGTAGAGAAGTGAAGTCAGAAATTTCGTCAGAATATAATAAATTATTAGAAATTTCTGCTGATGTAACTGCACCAACTTTTAGTATTAGTACTAACTTTAAAAATAGATTTGAGTCTGTTAATACTTTGAGTATAGAGATAAAATACGAATTTTAAAACCACCAACCATGACCATCCAATGCGAATATTGCGGAAAATATGCCGGAAGTATCCGTGCTTTGACCAGTACCCCTTGTATTAGGCATCCTTTGGGTCCGTCCCGAGGATACCACAAACTATATGAAGGCAGCGAAAAAGCGGTTTATACCTGCAAATATTGTGGGAAAACCGATAAAACTATTTCCAACCTTACCAATTCCAAGTGTAGCAAACATCCCAACGGCTTTGCCAAAGGAAACCACGCACCGAGTTTGTAGAAGCGGGTTGTATCCAATCCTTCAAGGATTCCAAATCCTTGAAGGATTATATTTTTACTTTATAGCGTATAGTATTTATTTTCAATAATTTAAAATTACAAATGCACAACAGGTAATTGTGAGATATTTTATTTACTATTCGAATTTGCCTCTACCAAATAATTTGGCTAGGGAAAATACAACCTAAAAAGTTTTTTATTTTTGCATCAAAATTTTTGTAAATGCCTTGGAAACAATTTTTATCTACCATAGAAAAATCCGATTATTTCGTTCAGCTTTGTCAAAAAGTAGCATCGGAATATGAAAAAGAAAAGTGTTTCCCTCCGAAAGAAAAAATTTTTCGAGCTTTGGAACTTTGTCCTCCAGAAAATATAAAAGTTGTAATCCTAGGTCAAGACCCATATCATGATGACAACCAGGCAAATGGATTGGCATTTTCAGTATCTAATTTTGTGAAAACACCTCCATCATTAAGAAATATATTCAAAGAATTACAAAATGATTTAGAAATTGAAAGAAAGCAAAATGATTTGGAAGATTGGGCAAAACAAGGTGTATTGTTATTGAATGTTACTTTGACTGTAAAAGCACATCAAGCCAATTCTCATCAGGAGTTGGGTTGGGAAAAATACACAGATTTTATCATTAAAAAAATTTCTGAAAACAAAGAAAATATAGTATTTGTACTTTGGGGAAGTTATGCACAGAAAAAAATTGTCTTAATAGATACCAACAAACACTACATTATTTCATCTGCACATCCTTCGCCATTGGCTGCATATAGAGGTTTTTTTGGGTCGAAACCATTTTCTAAAATCAACAACTATCTCATTTTCAAAAACAAAACCCCAATTTCTTGGGGTGAAGCAGTGAAATCGACACTTTTTTGAGTTTCTTAATTTTATGAAAATCAGATATTTACTATCAATTAATAAACATATTATTTGTGATAAATTTTATAATTTAAGACAATCAATACTCCTGGTTTTTTTCTAATTTATATTTTTTGAAAAAGAAATGTATTTTGATTTTCAGGGCAATCCATCCTAAAATAAAATATATCCAGCCTAGTACAAATAAGTGCCAAAAATATTTTTTGGTTAAATAATCTGAACCTTTTTCTATGACCATTATTTTCAATGCTTCCAAATATGGTGTGAGTGGAATGATATTGGTAAAACTAGCAATTACTTTCGGCATGGAATATGTTGGCCAAGTAAATCCACTGATAATGAAAGCCGGAGAAGCAATTACCATCAATATTTGTGTTGCTTTCAGGGCATCTGGAATGATGATACTTACCAATACACCCAAATTGGTTGCTGCAATTACAAACGCAGCGGTTATTAAAAAGAAATTCCAAATATTTTCGGGAACTGGGATTTTGAAATATATACTACATAAATAGAAGAATAATATATTGAAATTAGAAAAAATCCAAACCGGCAAACATTTGATAGTCATTACTAAAATTGCAAATTTGTGTTTTCCTGCAAAATCTTTTGTAAAAGATTCTCTTTTGAATTCTTCGGAAAATGTAACAGCCATTGCCAATAAAATTACCTGTTGCAATACCACCGCCATAAGTGCTGGCCACATAAAAATCAAATAATTACTTGTGGTATTGAATAGTGTGATGTAGTTGGCTTTGAAGGGTTCTATATTTGCTTTTGCTTGTTCTACATTCATTCCTTTTTTTTGCAATGCTTTTATTTCGGCACCTGCGGAAAATGTTCCTAGGGTTAATTGTATAGCTTTTGAAGCAAAATTAGCTGTCAATACATTGGAGGTATTGATATAGATGATGATTTCAGGATATTTTTTCTGCAACATATTTGCTTCAAACCTTTCTGGGATTATTACTATTGCACCAGCATTAGTTTTTATCATTTCATCTTTCAGAGAAGCGGGTTCTACAGTATAATTCAGAATTTTTATAGACTTATTATCTTCCAACATATCAACGATTTGTGAGGAGAGAGGAGTTTTGTCGTAGTTTACAACTATTACAGGAATGTCTGTTACTTTTCCACTTTTATAAGTGAACCCCATCAAAAGTGCATAGAAAATAGGTGCTACAAAAAATACAGAAAGCATTGTTTTATTGGTAAAGAATAATTTGAATTCTCTTTTCAGTAGGTATATTATCTGTTTCATACTATTGCTTTTTGTTGGGTTATTTCAAAATTACACTAGAGTTTACGAGAAGGTTATTTACTTTTCGTTCATCTGTAGGGATTACTTTTATTTCATAGACTGCATTTTCTGGTTGATAATCTGGAAATGCAGTTGTAATATTGGCATATTTTGTAAGTTGTTTTATAGAAATTATTTTCCCTGAAAATTCCGTATTACCAAAAGTTGTTTTCATATCTACAATTTTTCCTTTTTGGTATTTGGAGATATTGCTTTCCGGAATAGTAAATCTGAAATAAGTTGTATTGGGTATATAACCATTGAAAAGAGCGTATCCTGCAGTTGCTAACTCACCAACATTCAAAGAGATGGTTTCTATTTCCATATCATTGGTTGCAATTATATATCTTTCGGAATAGGCAACATTGGCTTCTTGAAGTGTTGCTTTTGCTTGGTTTTCTTGTCCCGTTGCCATTTCTATTTTTTCAAAACGAGTACCTTTTTCAACATCATTTAGTTCGGCATTTACAGCGTCATATTGTGCTTTTGCACCTTGTAATTTCGCAAAAGCTTCATCAAAGTTTTGTGGAGAAAGAAGACTATCTTTATACATATTTTGAGCCCTTTTGTAAGACTTCTGTGCATATTGATATTGTTCTGTAATTCCTTTTTGTTTTGCTTTTAGCTGTCGGATTTGGTCTGCACTAGCTCCATTTTTTGCCAATTGTGCTTGAGCAGTTGCTGCAGCAGTAGCACCTTTTGCTTGTGCAATTTTTGCGGATACTTCCGGAACATCGAGCATCGCAAGTGTATCGCCAATTTTTACGGTTTGTCCTTCTGTTACATATATTTTCAAGATTCTTCCAGAAATTTTGGGTGCAAAGGAAACGGTTTCTTTTTTAGTTTTTCCTTCGGTTATTTGGTTAGGTTGTTCATTTTTACAAGATAACAAACAAAATATACTTACAGTTGCAATGATATTTGGAAATAAATTTTTCATTTTAAATTTTTTTTTTATTGAATTATAATTTATCTAATGATAGGTTTTGGGTTGCTTTCATAAGTTCGATAGCCGCTCTTCTTTGGTTGAAAATAGCAGTTTGATAATCTAGCTCTGCGGTTTCTACATCGGCTTCCGCCTCTATCAGTTGTGATGATTTTATCAAACCATATCTGAATTCTTTTTCTGCTTGTGTAAGAGCATTTTTGGCAATTTGTTTGGCTTTGGCTTTCATTTCTATTTGCGACGAAGTTGTAGTATAGTTTACTTGAGTATTGGTTAGGTTGAGCTGTAATTTTCTTTCGGTATCGGTTTTTTTATTTTCCAAAATTTTTCTGTCAATTTTTGCTTTTTCTACTTCATGTTTTCCTTCATTTCCATCGAAAACATTCCATTTGAATCCAATTCCAGCTTGGAAAATAGGGAAGAGGTTGAAATTGGTGAGGTTATAATCCAATTTGGTATTGGTTCCTGCAATTAATTCTTTGGAAGAAGATAGATTTGTATTGTATAATCCCAAATAAGATAGAGAAGTATAGGCTTGTACCTTTGGTATCCACCAAGTTTTTTCAGCTTTTATCTTGTTGTCTATTGCTTTCATACCATAATCTATTGCTTTCAGTTCGCTTCTTGATTCTATGTTTTGGTCTGTAACTAGGTATTCTATTTTTTCTAAATTAGGTTGGATTAGTGCTAGTCTTTCTTTGTCTATTCCTGTTAATAGATAAAGTTGGGAAATCAATAATTCTTTTTTTCCATCATATTCCACCATTTTGGAGTCCAAAGTAGCTTGTGCTAATTCTATTTTTTTGTATTCATAAGGGGTTATCAATCCATATCCTAGTGCTTTTTCTGCTGTTTTTTTATTTTCATCAAGTCTTTTTTTACTTTCCTCTAATACTTTTTTTGAATTGATTAATAACGCAAATTGATCATAAGATTTTGAAATTTGAGTGATAATTTCATCTTGGTTTTTGATAAGTAAAGCTTCGTTGGCATTGTTTTTATCTTGGATAGCTTGTTTCAGATGTTTTACTTTTCCACCAGAATAAATCAACATTTTTGCTTCAATTTTCCCAGCCGTTTCAAATCCTGAAGTTGTAAAATTGTTATTAAAAGAACCTTCGGGGAAAAATGCACCTGGAAAAATTGGTTTTATTGCAGGAATTCCTATTTCAGGAGAAATAAATCTAGCAGTTGTATTCATGTATCCACCTTTACCAGAAATTTCTAATTGTGGTAAGAAAATATCTTTTAATTTTTGTTGGTCTAATGAATTAGATTGGGATTCCAAATTCAATTGTTCAATAGTTGTATCATTGGTTTTTGCAGCTTCTATCAATTCTAGTAATGTTGGTGCAACTTGTGCTTGTAATACCAAAGGAAAACTAAAAATAGAAAGTATTAGATATTTTTTAAAAGTTCTCATCTTTTTATTGTTTGGATTTGTTGGTGCAAAGGTCAGCTTTTTTGCATATTGATTCCTTTGACATTTGTCAAAAAAAATCAGAATATATCTAATATCAATTGTTAATTCAAATTTTATTTTTTGTTTTTACCGATTTATAGCGATTATTCCTAAACTGTTGATTAAATTTGTGCTTTAAAAATTTAAAATATTTTCATGAATAAAAGAAAAATCCTCCTACTCACGATGTTGTCTTTGAGTAGTGTTACTTTTGCACAAGACAATTTGGTTAATAGTTTGAAAAATAATGCTTCGGAAAATCCGGATTTCAAATTTACCATTATCAAAGAAATTGGAAACACAACAGTAAAAGACCAAGGCTCTTCGGGTACCTGTTGGAGTTATTCGGGCAACTCATTCATAGAGTCCGAAATGATAAAAAACGGAAAACAACCCGTGGATATTGCAGAAATTTTTACCGCAAGAAATGTCTATCACGACAAGGCAAAAAGATATGTGCTTTTCGGTGGTGCTATTTCTTGGGGCGATGGTGGAGAATTGCACGATGTAATCAATATGTACAAAAAATATGGTGCAGTTCCACAAGAAGTATATACAGGTTTGCAATTTGGACAAAGCAGAAATAATTTTACAGAAATGCAAGCGGTGGTAAAAAATATGTTGGATACCTATGTGAAAAATCCTGCCAAAAAACTCTCTCCCAATTGGCTTACCAATATAGACAATGTTATGGATAGTTATTTGGGAACTTATCCAAAAGAGTTTTCTTATAAAGGAAAAAAATATACACCTCAATCCTTTGCAAAAGAAGTAGTAGGGATAAATCCCGATGACTATGTAGAAATTACTTCGTATAAAGATTATCCTTATTATGAAAAATTTGTAACACCAATTCCGGACAATTGGAGCCATGATATGATGTGGAATGTCCCAATGACAGACCTTACAAAAATTATAGATTATGCCATAGACAAAGGTTATACTGTTGGTTGGGCAACAGATGTTTCCGAGCCTTATTTTTCTTATAAAAATGGCGTAGCTTATGTTCCGGATATTAACCTAGATGATATAGATGCCAAAACAAAAGCCGAACTTTTCAAAGGACCGAAACCCGATAAAAAAATTACCGAAGAAATGCGTCAGGAAGGTCTGAATGACCTTTCTACTACCGACGATCATGGTATGCACATTGTAGGATTGGCAAAAGACCAAACCGGAAAGGAATATTATATTGTGAAAAATTCTTGGGGAGTAACCAACGATTACAAAGGGTATTTGTATGTTTCCAAACCATATATTCAGTTCAAATCTACTGGGATTTTGCTTAATAAAAATGCTATCCCGAAAGATATTTTGTCCAAATTGAAACCTACTACCAATATTGGTTTGTAGTTTTTTATAAACTAATATTTTTATAAGCAATCCAATTTTGGATTGCTTTTTTTTTTGAAAAATTTTAATTAAAAAAATTATCAATTGGATATGTGAGTTTTGTTTTTTTTAAATAATGTTTAGTATATTGTTAAAATTTGATTAAATTTGAAAATGGTAATATCAATCTTTCTATGCAGAAATTTTTGACTTTCTTTTGTGTTGTTTTTAGCTTTATTTGTTGTAATCATTTTTATAATGCACAACAAACAAAGATTGATGGGCTTAAATTTAAAAATAATAAAGAAAAAATACAATATTATCGCTCCTATTTGGAAGCAAACGAAACCAAAGATTTTATTAACAATATAAAAATTTCTAATGATGCCATTGAGTTAAGTAGCAAAGAAAAAGATGATTTTTCTAAAGCCATATTTCTTCGTTTGAAAGGGAAATTTTATTATCTCTCAGGAAAATTGGATAGTGCCAATGTGTATT
>JAFDZJ010000266.1 GCA_018266965.1 Bacteroidota bacterium | reverse complement strand
CATAGAATAATTGTTGTGAAAGAATCCATAGAACCTAGAGGTTTTCACATAGTTTTTTAAACCTGTTTGCCATGCCTAACTTTTGCGTCTTTGCGATTATAACAAATAAATCTTAAACATCAAAACAACTCACAGATTTCCAAGTCTGCGTTTAACAAAAAATATAAAATCTAATGACAACAAAATACCCATTTTTTGGGCAGTTTGCAAGGCTGCTCGGTTTGTTTTTTTGCCTTAACTCGTTATGGTTTTCGGCAAAAGAAAAATCCGACGACCCCAATGTTTTGGTGGACGAAATGGTAAAAGAAATCCGTAGCACAACGGAGTTTCACGCGTTTAGGATCAATGCCTATCATGGGAATTTAACCCAAATAAACTCGCAACTTGCCACGGAAACCTCTGCCAAAAAACAAGTGCAATTGTTGGTCGCCAAAGACAAAACACGAGATTTGCTAAACAAAGAAATGGCAGATTTGTCAGATGATATTTCCAAAATCCGCTACCTAAAAGGGCTACAAATCATCAAGATATTGTATGAAAAAGTTTTGGGTTTGGATCATCATTTTTCATCGGTAAAAACATTTTCGGAGATTTCCAAAATTGCCAATCCCAACCAATATCCGGAGTTCGAAAAGGTAAAGGAATTGGTAAAAAACAAGAAAGACAAAAAGTCTGGCTTCGACCTAAACGCTGTTTTGGGTAGCAATCCTTTGGTTTCTGTGGTCAATACTTTTACAGGAATGTTGGTTTCCAGCCTTAGCAAGGAGGAAAAAGAAAGCGAACTACAAAAGGTGGATTGTATTATAGATTTTACCCTGCGAATGCAAAACGACCTCAATACCATTTATTTTGAAACGGCTTTCCTACAAAAATCCAACGAAACTATAAAATCCGACTTGGAATTACTTTTTAAAGATTTCGTAAAACCTATTGGCTACGAAAAATCCATGAAAGAATGTAGGGACAACGATGATTGGGACCAAGTAAAAGACAAACTGGAAACCTATCTACAAACCCTAGCCAAATCCGACAACATCAAAAAAAGGAAAATGCAAATAGAGGTGGAATTCCCTATTGATAGGTTGGTACAATACATTGGTACTTACAATAATTTCATCAATTCCGGAGAGCAATTTTACCAAAAATTCAACATTATCCTCAACAGTTACGAGAACCAAAAACAATGCGAAAGCAAGTTGCCAATAGAATACACCAAGCTGAAAGCGGATATTACCGTGGCAATAGACAAATTCAACACCGCTTACAAACCTGTCGAAATAAACGGCAGCAAAATGAAAGAAATTCTGTACGGACTGAATGAGTATCAGTAGGATTTTTCAGAGTTATTTACAAAAAAAACGCACTATTGTAGTGTGTTTTTTTGTTATCTGCCAATGACTTTCAAAATCTTCGATTTTATCAAAATAAATTCACCTTTTCGTTTGTTTTTTTTTATATTTGTGCTGAAAATATACGATTTCGGAGAAGTCCGCAAATCGCAATTTGCATTTTACCTACCCAAAGATATGTCATTAAAAAATATTAATCAAAGTCTCATTCCTAAATTGTTGAAAGCAGAAATAGGGAGTGAAATATTTCAAAATTCTCAATCTCATCAACATTTATTGGTAAAAGGTACTGCTGGTTCTTATCCCACTATTGCAACTGCAAAACTCTTTTTGACACAAAAGGTGGATATATTATATCTTTTGAATGACAAGGAAGAAGCCTACTATGCGACAACCGAATTGGAGGAAATGTTGGGTGCGGAAAAAGTTTTGTGCTTTCCAGAAACCATGGTCAATCCTTACCAAATAGAAAAAACTCAAAATGCAAATATTGTATTACGGACAGAAGTCCTCAATAGGTTGCACCAAGACAATCAGCCAAAAGTAATTGTAGCTCACGCTTCGGCAATATCGGAAAAAGTCATTAAAAAAGAAGACTTCAAAGCGATTTCTCATACCATCAATACAGGAAATCGTTTGGATTTTAATTTTACCGAGGAATTACTTCATCAATTCCAATTTGATTTGGTCGATTTTGTGTCGCAACCGGGAGAATTTTCGGTTAGAGGAGGGATTGTAGATGTTTTTTCCTATGCCAATGAAAAGCCTTATCGGATTTCATTTTTTGGCAATGAGGTCGATAGTATTAAAGAATTTGATATAGAAACTCAACTTTCCACCAAAAAAGTACAGGGATTTCAGTTGGTTTCTAATATGAATTTTGTAACGACAGGCAACAAGGTTTCTTTTTTGGAGTTATTGCCGAAAAATGCGATTGTTGTAACTAAAAATGCAAAAGACTGTTTCCGGAAAATAAAAGATAATTTTGAAAAAGCTGAATCTAATTTCTCACAGTTGAGTACCACGATGAAACATGATGTACCAGCATCTATTTTTTTGTCGGAATTTGCTTTTGCTAATGAATATGCTCGTTTCAAGACCATAGATTTTGGAAGAGAACCTATTAAAGAATTGAAACAAACAACCGTAGTTTTACAGCAAAGTCCACAACCAAGTTTTCATAAGAATTTTGATTTTTTACTTCAAGATTTAATGGAGAAAAAAGAAAATGGCTATCAGGTTTGGATTTCATTTTCCTCCGAGAAACAAAAAGAAAGATTGGAGTCTATTTTCAAAGATATAGGCAATGAGCAGTTAGAAAAATTTTGGGAAAACGATTTTGTTTCGGAATTGCATGAAGGATTTGTAGATTCGGGAAATCATATTATAGTATATACAGACCACCAAATATTCGATAGGTACCAACGCTTCAAGACCAAAACTACTTTTGCAAAGTCCGAACACATCACTTTGAAAGACCTTATGTCTTTGAAGGTAGGCGATTATATAACCCATATCGACCACGGAATTGGTAAATTCATGGGCTTGGTAAAGATTACTAATGATGGGAAAGTCCAAGAATGTTTCAAATTGAATTATAAAAATGGAGATTTACTATATGTTAGTATTCATGCTTTGCACAAAATATCGAAATACAACGGACCCGATGGAAAAGAAATTCAGCTATCCAAACTAGGTTCTCCAGCTTGGAAATCATTAAAACAAAAAACAAAAGCCAGAGTAAAACAATTGGCTTTTGATCTGATAAAACTTTATGCTAAACGAAAAACAGCATTAGGATTTGCCTACACTCCGGATACCTATTTGCAAAATGAATTGGAAGCTAGTTTTTTGTATGAAGATACTCCGGATCAAGAAAAAGCTACTACCGATGTGAAAAAAGATATGGAGGCAGATACCGTAATGGATAGGTTAATCTGTGGCGATGTTGGCTTTGGTAAAACGGAAGTTGCAATAAGGGCGGCATTCAAAGCTGCTACTGATGGGAAACAAGTTGCTATTTTGGTTCCTACAACTATACTTGCCTTTCAGCATTATAGGAGTTTTATGAGCAGGTTGAAAGATTTTCCTGTTGCCGTATCTTATCTCAACAGATTTCGAACTGCCAAACAAAAATCCGAAACTTTGGAAGGATTGAAAAATGGAAAAATAGATATTGTAATTGGTACTCATCAATTGGCATCGGAAAAGGTAAAATTCAAGGATTTGGGATTATTGATTATCGATGAAGAACACAAATTTGGCGTTTCGGTAAAAGATAAATTGAAAACCATGAAATCCAATGTGGATACACTTACTCTAACAGCAACTCCCATACCTAGGACTTTGCAATTTTCTTTGATGGCTGCCAGAGATTTGTCGGTTATAAAAACTCCACCTCCGAACAGGCAACCAGTGGAAACACAAATCATTGGTTTTGATGAAGAAATCATACGAGATGCTATTTCTTATGAATTACAAAGAGATGGACAAGTCTATTTTATCAATAACAGAATAGAAAACCTAAAAGATATTGCAGGTATCATACAAAGACTAGTTCCTGATGCCAGAGTTGTTACAGGACACGGACAATTGGAAGGAAAGGAATTGGAAAGTAGAGTGTTGGATTTTATGGATGGCAAATATGATGTGTTGGTTTCTACTACTATTGTAGAAAGTGGAGTAGATGTACCCAATGCCAATACTATTTTCATAAACGATGCTCAAAAATTCGGAATGGCAGATCTACACCAGATGCGTGGAAGAGTTGGTAGAAGCGACAAGAAAGCATTTTGCTATTTGATGACACCACCTTTTGATATGGTAACTTCCGACGCTAGAAAAAGATTGGAGGCAATAGAACAATTCTCGGATTTGGGTTCGGGATTTTTGATTGCGATGAAAGATTTAGAAATTCGTGGTGCAGGAGATTTGTTAGGTGCAGAGCAAAGTGGATTCATCAATGAAATGGGTTTCGAGGCGTATCAAAAAATTATGCAAGAAGCATTGGAAGAATTGCAAAATTCCGAAGAATTTGAAGATTTGTTTGAAAATGAGGAGGATAGAAAAAAACTTTTCAAATCCAATAAAGAGGTAAATATCGATACAGATTTCGAGTTGATGTTGCCCGACAGTTATGTAAGCTCGATAGAAGAAAGGCTTTCCTTGTACCAAAAACTCGCAGAAATCAATTCCTCTGAAGAATTGTTGGCTTTCGAAAATGAATTGTCCGATAGGTTTGGCGTTTTGCCGGAAGAAGCCATTCATCTTTTGAAATCTGTGGAGCTAAAATGGTGGGCATCAACAATAGGTTTTGAAAAAATCGTGATGAAAAATAATGTTTTTTTGGGTTATTTCCCGGATAATCCCCAAGACAAATTTTACCAAAGTTCTAAATTCAAAAATATCATCAACTATCTTACGAAAAATCCGCAAGAAGCCATTTTGAAAGAAAAAAACAACCAGTTGATGATGCGAAAAGAAAATATTACCGATATAGATGCAGTCAACCAATTACTCAGGAGAATTGTTGAGGCGGAGTAAATATGATTTCTTTTGTTTTTTTTAAATTAAAGTGTAATTGCAATAAATTGTCAATAGCAAAGGATTAGTAACATTTTGACATGGTTTTATGTTCAATTTGTTTGATGGTTGAAGTACTTTTTTCTACATTTATTTTGTTTGTCCAATGTCTAAACCATTGAATTTTCCGTCTGCATTTTGATGAAAGTTAAAGAAAACCTTGAAAGTTCCCCATTGTCCTGCAAAGAAATTTCCTGTAATGTTTTTTCCATCATTCTCTACTTTATCTATAGTTAGGAATTTTTCTTTATGGTTGAAAGCATTGTCGAAAAAAGGTTTGAAATCAAGTGTTCTTCCATCATCTGTAAATGCTACATCATTTGCAAAATAAGAGAACCAAGCATTTTTGTCATTGGCTTGTAATGCTTCAATTGCTTTTTTTACATTTTCGTTAGTTAGTTTTGTTAAGTCCATTTTGTTTTCTGTTTTAATTGTTTTCGTATTTTGATTGTTTTTTGTTTGCTGTCCGCAAGCTATGAGCGAAAGCGAACAACTGATAAACAGTATTAACTTTTTCATACTCTTAATTGTTTTTCAAAGGATGTTGTAAGTAGATGATAACTAAATTGAGCAATAAAAATGGGATTTCTATTGCTGCTCCTTTCAAGTCTTTGTGTAATAATTGTAGGCAAATAATCATTAAAATACCTGCAGCCATTAGAAAATTTCCCCATACAAAAGTTTTTGGAAACAGTATAAGAATTGAAGCAATCAGAGTAACTGCTCCGTTAATCATCACAGCATTTTTACTGAAGTTCCATTTTCCGAACATTTCCATCATTTCGGGTTTTGTGGTCAGCATATTCCAGCCGTGTTTTATCCCCATAAATACGGCAAAAAGGATAAGAATGGAGTTGATTATTTTTAGTATCATCATTTTAGGTTTTAAAATTGAAAGGCAAACAACAAAATCATTTACCTTTCAAAAATAAGATTTTTTTTCAATTATCTTGTAGTATAACCACCATTTGCAAAAATAGTTTGTCCTGTAATCCACCAACCGTCAGTTACTAAAAACTCTACTAATGGTGCAATGTCTTTAATATCGGTCAATCCACCTAAATCAGATGCTTGTTTGTGGTAAGCAACAGCGTCATCACTTTCTTGTCCGTAAAAGAAAGGTGTATCCATAGGTCCAGGTGCTACTGCTGTAACAGAAATTCCACGATGACCAAATTCCTTGGAGGCTGCTCTTGTAAAATGTTCTACCGGAGCTTTTGCACCTGCATAGGTTGAGTAATATCCAGTAAATGCTGCTAATAACGAAGTAACAATAGTGTTGATTTTACCATTGTCGTTCAGTTTTTTACCCGCTTCCTGAATGAAGAAGTATGCTACTTTTGCGTTGATGTCGCTCATACTATCGTATTCTTCTTCGGTAGTTTCTGCAAAAGGTTTTTTAAGCACTTTACCTACGGTATTGATTGCGATATCAACACCTCCGAATTTTTCGATGGTTGCATCAAACAGTTTAGTAATGTTTTTTACATCTGTTAAATCTGCCTGAAACAAAAATCCCTCTCCACCAGCATTGGTAATGTCTGCAAGTGTTTTTTCTGCATCTGCTTTTGTACTGTCGCTGTTGTAATGAATTGCTACTTTTGCACCTTTAGCAGCAAAATCACGGCTTAATAATCCGCCTAAATTTTTTGCACCACCTGCAATTAATACTACTTTTCCGTTTAAATCATTTCTTGCCATTTTGTTTGTTTTTAAATATTAATAGTACAAAGGTGGCAACAAATAAAGATTGTATCGTGGTAAGCTTTTCGGAATTTTTATTTTTTGTTTTCTTTTCTGAATTTCCCTGGAGTTTGTCCAACAAATTTTTTGAAGAATTTTGAAAAATTGGAAGGGTCATAAGTAAGTATTTTTGCAATTTCAGAAACCGATTTTTCAGTTTCTAAAAGCATTCTTTTGGCTTCATCGAGAATTTTAAGGTCATAAAAATGACAAGGATGATTTCCAGTTTCTTTTTGAATTGTGTCGGTCAGATGTTTGTGAGAAATGAATAATCTATTTGCAATTTGATTGATTTCCATAAAATCATCAGCTTTTCCAGAGATTACATCTGCAATATGTCTGTCCAAAAAATGAAAATATTTTTCGGTTATTTCCTTGCTTCTAGTTAATGTGTTGTTAATATCATTCATTGTGTTATGGAATAAAAAAGTATTACAAAGGTATAGTTTTGCAAAAAACTATTCGTGGTTTACTTTTCGGATTTTTTCAATAGTGAGTTTTCAAATGGTACAATCAAATAATAAATGCAACTTTTGGATTTGAAGCAATGAATTATTTTTTTTCAAATCAAACAAATGTTTTAGATGGTTTCACTTATATTATTTGTATTTTTGATGAAATATTTTTTTATTATGCAAATTAATCAACTAGAACCACAAGCGATTTGGAAAAATTTTTTAGCACTCAATACCGTTCCTAGACCTTCTAAAAAAGAAGAAAAAGTAATCGCTTTTATGAAGACTTTTGGCGAAAATCTTGGATTGGAAACCAAAGTGGATGAGGTAGGAAATGTTATCATAAAAAAACCAGCAACGGCTGGAATGGAGAATCGAAAGCCTATCGTATTGCAATCCCATCTAGATATGGTTTGTCAAAAAAACAATGATGTGGATTTCGATTTTGATACGCAAGGTATCATTATGGAAACCGATGGCGATTGGGTAAAAGCAAAAGGTACTACTTTGGGAGCAGACAACGGAATGGGTGTTGCAACCATCATGACTATATTGGAGTCGTCGTCAATTGCTCATCCTGCATTGGAAGCATTGTTTACAATAGATGAAGAAACCGGAATGACTGGTGCAATTGGACTGAAACCCGGCGAATTGCATGGTGAAATATTACTAAACCTAGACACGGAAGAAGATGATGAAATAGATATTGGCTGTGCCGGAGGAATAGATGTTTCTGCAAATGCCAAATATACTGTTGTCGGTAATAAAGGAGAAGTTGTAAAAATAAATATTAGCGGTTTGCAAGGAGGACATTCCGGAATGGATATACACAAAGGTTTTGGAAATGCTAATATGATATTAGGAAGATTACTTTTTGTAGGTATAAATGTTCATGATTTACAATTGATTTCTATTGATGGAGGAGGACTTAGAAATGCCATACCAAGAGAAGCAGTTGCGTATATTTCTGTAAAAAATGCTAACGATTTTATTGAAGATGCAATAATCCTTAAAAATGAAATTGTAAATGAATTTGCAAATGTTGAAAAAGAGTTGAAAATAACCATAGAACCTAGTTCAACAGACGATTTTGGTATTGATGTTTCGGATTCCAAAAAAATTGTTCTTACGCTGAAATCTCTTCACAATGGAGTTTTTAGGATGTCTCCGGAAGTAGAAGGACTTGTAGAATCTTCCAATAATGTAGCTAGGGTAGAGTTGAAAGAAGGAGATTTGAAAATCCTAAATCTATCCAGATCCTCTGTTGAATCCACCAAATTGGCAGTTGCAGAACAGTTAAAAGCGGTTTTTGAATTGGCTGATATGAATGTGGTTTTCTCTGGCTCTTATCCCGGTTGGAAGCCTAATCCAAATGCGGAAATCATAAAAACAATGGTGGAAATTTATGAGAAAAAATTCCAGGACAAACCTATGGTTGTCGCTTGTCATGCAGGTCTGGAATGTGGAATTATCGGTGCTAATTATCCCAATATGGAAATGGTAAGTTTTGGTCCAACAATCAGAGGTGCTCATTCTCCTGACGAAAGAGTGAGTGTGGCATCGGTACAAAAATTTTGGAATTATCTACAAGATATACTTGCAAATATTCCCTTGAAATAACATTTGAAATCCATAAAAAAACTCTCAAATCAATTTGAGAGTTTTTCTATTTTTTTGATGAATGATTAAGGATATTTTGCCATAGCAACTTCCAGCCCATCGAGTTCTTCTGTTATGAAAATCTGGCATCCTAATCGTGAATTTTCTTTCACATAGAATGCTTCTCCCAGCATGGCATCTTCTTCATCGCCCATTGCTACAAGCTTTTCTTCTCCATCTACAACATATACTTGGCAAGATGCACACATACACATTCCACCACAAACACCTATGGAACCTTCTTCGGCTAATTCGTAAGAACGCATTACTTCCATCAAATTCATGGACATATCCGTAGGAGCAACCAAATCGTGGGTAACACCATTTCTGTCGGTAATTTTTATATTAATATCGCTCATTTCAGTTAAATTTTCACAAAAAATTAATCAATAGATTTCACTACAGCTTTTTCAGCTTCTTTTCTACTACCATCAAAGCCATCAACACCACTTACTGTTGTGTATTTTAGTACATATTTTTTTCCGGGATTCAGTCTTTGATAGACACTTTGGCACATCATTGTACCTTCATGAAATCCACATAGTATTAGTTTTAGTTTCCCCGGATAGGTATTGATGTCGCCAATAGCATACACGCCCTCTATGTTGGTTTGGTAGTCCAAAGCATTGTTTACTTTTATGGCGTTTTTCTCTATTTCCAATCCCCAATTTGCCAATTCTCCAAGTTTAGGAGTTAATCCGAAAAGAGGTATGAAAAAGTCGGTTTCTAATATGCTTTCTTCTTCTCCTTTTTTTATGGTGATACTTTCTAGTTTTCCGTTTCCGTTCAGATGGGTTACTTCTGCAGGAGTGATGAGGTTTATTTTTCCCTCGTGTTTTAGTTTGGTCGCTTTTTCTACAGAGTCCAATGCACCACGGAATTCGTTTCTTCTGTGGATTAGGGTAACTTCACTTGCAACATTTGCTAGGAAAATACTCCAATCGAGAGCGGAATCTCCTCCTCCGGCTATTACAATTTTCTTTCCTCTGAAATGTTCCGGGTCTTTCACGAAATATTCTACACCTTTTTCCTCGTAATCTGTAATGTTGGAGATTTCTGGTTTACGAGGTTCAAAAGTACCTAACCCTCCTGCAATTGCCACAGCTTTTGCTCGGTGTACTGTTCCTTTATTGGTAATAACTTCAAACCATTCTTGGTCTATTTTGTTTAATGAAACCGCTGTTTCTCCTAGGGTAAAACCGGGTTCGAATTGTTTGATTTGCTCCATCAAATTGTCCACGAGTTCTCCCGCATTTACAGATGGATAACCTGGGATATCAAAAATCGGTTTCTTGGGATAGAGTTCGGCAAGTTGTCCTCCTGGTTGTGGCAGTGCATCTATTATATGACATTTTATCTTAAGCAAACCTGCTTCGAAAACGGAGAATAATCCTGTTGGTCCTGCTCCAATTATCAGTAAATCAGTTGTTATCATCGTAGTATGTAGATTATAATTTATTTTAATGAAAATTAAACACTTTGTTATTTGTTAATAAAATATTTAAGTAAAAAACGATGCAAATTTAGTAAAATTTAAAAGAAAATGTCTGTGATTTTGGTTACAAATGTCGGGTGTCTTCAAATTCATTTTTTATTCAAAGCGAGTTTCATCAGTTGTAGTTCTTTTATATTGTTAGGTTTCGAGTTGTTTTTCTTTGATTTTTGTAAATCGACATTTTTAATATGATATTTGTTAGTTTAAATTTTTTATGTTCTTGGTTTTTAAATTTTTACAGTTTATTTTCAATTTCTTATATTTGAAATCTTTATTTTTAATTTAAAATTGACAAGTAAAAAATGATATATTCATTACGAGGAATAGTACAAGAAATAAGTCCTACATATACTGTTGTAGAAGCAAATGGAGTGGGATATTTTGTAGGAATTAGTTTGCAAACCTCTCAAAAAATTGTATTGGGAACTAATGTTTTTCTATACATTCAGCAGATTTTTCGGGAAGATGCTCATCTGTTATTCGGATTTTATACCCAGGAAGAGAAAGAAATGTTCAACCTACTTATTAGTGTTAATGGAGTGGGTCCTGCTTCTTCACTTATCATGCTTTCTTCACTTAGTATATCGGAAATTGCTTCCGGAATATTGTCTTCCAATGCTTTACTACTGCAAAAAGTGAAAGGAATAGGTGCGAAAACTGCCGAAAGAATTATCATAGAACTCAGGGATAAAGTCCAGAAATTTAATACTTTGGATTATCAATCAACTTTGTCTATTAACAATAAAACGAAAGATGAAGCGTTATCTGCATTAGAAGTATTAGGAATTGCCAAAAAAATGAGTGAAAAATTGGCAGATAGAATCCTTAAACAAAATCCAGACCTTTCGGTAGAAGAACTGGTAAAACAAATTTTAAAAAGCCTATAAGTTTTGACTACACATAAATCGATATTTTTTAAATTTTTATTAATAGTATTTTTTATAAATTCCGTTTTTGTCTTTGGGCAGAATAAACCAGTACAGGACAGTACTTTCGTAAAAAAACAATACGAATTACCCGATCCTACTACTTACGATGCCTATTTTGATATTCCTTCCGGAATGTATTTTGTGTATCCCAAAATTGGCAATGTTATTTCTGGAAACGCAATTTCTATGACTCCGGAAGAGTATAGTGATTTTGTGCGATTGAGGATGGCAAAAGACTATTACAAAGACAAATCCAATAAATACAATTTACTTTTTCGAAAAGATAAAACCGATGCCAAAAAGAAAGGTTTGATACCTGCTTTGTACATTAAAAATAAAATCTTCGAAAGTATATTTGGAAGCAACAAAATAGAAATTATCCCCAACGGATTTGCCTCTTTTGATGTTGGTGGACTCTACCAAAAAATTGATAATCCACTTATCTTGCCCCAAAACAGAACAAGTTTTGCATTCGATATACAACAAAGGATACAGCTCGGATTGACCGGTAAGGTAGGGGAGAATCTCCAACTGAAAGCCAACTATGATACCCAAAGTGGTTTTGCATTTGAAAATAAAATGAACATGGTTTGGCAATCCAAAGGGACTTGGAAAGACCTGCAACAAAAAGGGTTGCACGATCCTACTACCGGTGGCGAAGATCGTTGGCTGAAAAGGATTGAATTTGGAAATGTTAATATGCCACTTTCTACTTCACTCATTCGTGGTTCGGAATCGTTATTTGGGTTGAAGTCCGAATTTCAGTTCGGAAAAACAAAAGGAACTGTTGTGTTTTCCCAACAACAAGGCGAAGCCAGAAATATAGTAGTACAAGGTGGAGGTGTTATGAATACCTTTAAGATAAATGCTATTGACTATGAAGATAACCAGCACTATTTTCTCAGTCATTATTTTCTTAATAATTATGATGCAGCTGTCCAAAACTATCCTCTCATCAATTCCAAAGTTTCTATTACTAGGATAGAGGTTTGGGTAATGGATCAGGGAAATAGTAATCTTAGCAATCAAAAAAGTGTAATCGGAGTAAGGGATTTGGGAGATGGAGCATCTGGATATCCCAATAATCCACAGAATAATCTCTACGGAAGTATTACAGCTTTGGGTCCAAATCTTAGAAATGTTGATACTTCCTATAATACCATCAATGGTCAAATGTTACCCAATGCTAATGGTGGAACTGAAGTATTTGTAGATGGAGAAAATTTTAATTTCAACAGAAAAGCAAGAAAACTAAATACCAACGAGTTCTATTACAATCCACAATTGGGTTATCTGTCCTTGCACCAAAGACTGAATGACAACCAACTACTAGCGGTATCTTATTCCTATACTGTGAATGGCTCCAATACGGTGTATAAGGTAGGAGAATTTGCAGAAGAAAGCAATGTGATAATTGCAAAATTATTAAAGCCAAATTCAATTGTGAAAACAACTTCTCCTATGTGGGATTTGATGATGAAAAATATCTATTCCCTCAATACCAATCAGGTAAATAGAGATGGTTTTTTGCTTAATGTTTATTATAAAGATGCCCAAACTGGTGGTAAAGTTAATTACCTACCCAATACTCCTGTACAAGATAAGATATTACTGAAATTATTCAATTGGGATAGACTGAATACCAATAATGATGTTCAGCAAAATGGTTCGGTATTAGGAGATGGTATTTTCGATTTTGTTCCGGGGATTACCATTCGTCCTGAAGAAGGTAAATTAATTTTCACCAAAGTACAACCTTTTGGTAGTTATATGGCTTCTGCATTGGGAAGTAATAATCCTCAATATGTGTATTCCGATTTGTATAGTCAGCAAAAACAAGTTGCAGCACAAAGTAATTTGGCACTTCGATATACTTTGGAAGGTCGTTTCAAAGGTTCTCAAGGACAGGGGATTTCTCTCGGGGCAATCAATGTTCCGCAAGGTTCGGTAAAGGTAACTGCCAATGGAGTACAGTTGCAAGAAGGTGTGGATTATACGGTGGATTATATGTTGGGTTCTGTCAATATCATCAACGAAGCCGTGAAGCAATCGGGTCAAGCTATCAATATCTCATTGGAAAATCAGCTAACTTTCAATACCCAAAGAAAGAGTTTTATGGGGTTGAATTTAGAAAGGAAATTCAATGAACATCTTACCCTAGGTGGGACAATTGTCAATTATCGAGAAACACCATTAACCCAAAAAGTGAATTTCGGACAAGAAGCTGTTAATAATACAATGGCGGGTTTGAATGTTCTTTATAACAATCAACTGCCTTTCCTAACTAGGATTACCGATAAAATACCTTTTGTAAACACAGAAGCACCGTCCAATATTAATTTTCGTGCAGAAGGAGCTTACCTTATTCCTGGACAAAATAGTGGCATCAATGATCAATCTTACATCGACGATTTCGACCAAACTTCTTCTAAAATTTCTTTGAAAGAACCCAATGCTTGGGCTTTGTCTTCCAAACCAGAAAAAAATCAAAACGACCCATTGTTTTCAGGTGCAGGTGTTAGTAACGCACTGTCCAATGGAAATGGTAGAGGTTTGCTAACTTGGTACAACATCGACCCAAGGTTTTATGGAGTAGGAGGAAATGCCCCAACTGGTATAGATGCAGCTGCTGTATCCAATCATATTTCCAGAAGGGTCAAGATGTCGGAAATCTACAATTATAAAGATTTTGTTGCCGGTGATCAAACATTTACCAATACCTTGGATATTTCTTATTTTCCTGCCGAAAGAGGTCCTTACAATGTAAATCCAAATCCGGAAACTACCCAACAAAGATGGGCAGGAATGATGCGTCCAATAACCGTTTCTAATTTCGTGAACTCCAATATTCAATATGTCGAATTCTGGATGATGGATCCTTTTGTTGATGGACAAACTTTGGGAACAAATCCAAAATTACTTTTACAACTAGGAAATGTCTCCGAAGATGTCCTAAAAGATGGATTGATGCAATATGAAAATGGATTGCCAACTCCAAGTACTCCTGCAACTACTACAACTTCCAATTGGGGAATCCAACCCAAACAAAATCCAATTCTCTATGCTTTTTCTTCGGATGGAGCAGATAGGACAGCACAAGATTTGGGTTATGATGGACTCGATGGGGCAGGAGAAGCCGTAAGGTTTGGTGTGAATTTTATAAATCCTGTTACCAATCTTTTGGACCCTGCCTCGGATGATTTTGTATTCTATCTCTCCAATCAATTCACTGGTGCTTTGGCTTCATCGGTTAGACAACGATACAAATATTTCAGAAACCCGGAAGGAAATTCCAAAAGCAATTCTATGGAAGTTGCTACCCAAACTCCAGATGCAGAGGATATAAATAGAGATTATAATTTGGACCTGAATGAAAGTTATAACCAATACAATATAGACCTTAACCCAAATAGTATGGCTTTGGGACAAAATCATATTGTCGATGTGAAAACTGTACCTGTAACTTTTCAAAATAATCAAACTTCCACTACAAAATGGTATCTGTTCCGTATTCCGGTTTCGGATTTTGTTTCATCTAATGAAGGGGGTGTTGCAGATCCTACGATACTTAATAATGTTAGATTTGCTAGATTAATTATGAAAGGATTCGACCAACCTTCCACGCTTCGTTTGGCAACCTTCGATTTGGTAAGATCGGATTGGAGAACTTATACCAAAAATATTGCAAAAGATGGTACACCTTCTACCAATGAAGGTACAGTATTAGTGGACAATTCCAATTTTGATGTAGGTAGCGTGAATTTAGAAGAAAACGGACTCAACCAACCTCCGTATGTTTTGCCTCCGGGTATCGAAAGGCAAGTGTTGAGTGGTGCAGCTGGTGCACAAAGACAAAATGAAGCCTCACTTTATATGAAAGTGAAAAACCTAGCACAAGAAGCTAGAGGTGTCTATAAAAATGTGAATTTAGACATCAGAAGATACAAAAAATTAAAACTTTTTGTCCATGCAGAAAATCTTAACTCGGGACAAGTAATCCCAAACAACTACGACTCCAATGCCAAATTCTTTATCCGTTTTGGTAGTGATGGTACCGATAATTATTATGAGTATGAAGCTTCTTTGAAATATACCAATAAATTAGCAACTTCTCCTTTGGATATTTGGCCAGACGAAAACCAGATGAACCTAGATGTACAAGATTTTGTTGATGCTAAATTGAGAAGGGACAGAAATTATGGCACACAAATTATCGAAAGAATTCAAGATACAGAATATGGAGATGCCAATAGAAAAATATTTATAAAAGGTCGTCCATCTTTGGGTAGTATAACAACGATAATGTTGGGGGTTAGAAATTTGAGTGATAGAGATCGTAAGGATTTGGTTCTATGGGTAAATGAATTACGATTAGCCGAAATAGACAATAGAGGAGGATATGCTGGAAATGCTAATTTGAATTTTAATTTGGGAGATTTTGCAACCGTAAATACCAATGCTGCCTATTCTACCGTAGGTTTTGGAAATATAGATTCCAGACCTGCCGAGAGAAATCAATCTACTCATTCTGCTTTTAGCGTTACTACTACCATGAATGTTGATAAATTTTTACCAGAAAAAGCAGGAATGAAAATACCGGTAAATTACAGCTATTCCCAAACAATTGAGGATCCTAAATACAATCCACTAGACAATGATGTCGAATTTCAAAAAGCCAATAATAGGGAAGAACTGAAAAAAATTGCCAGAACCTATACCCAACAACGAAGTATCGGAGTGGTTAATATGCACAAAGACAGAGTGAACCCCGCTAACAAGCCCAAATTTTATGATGTGGAAAACCTTTCTATAACCACAGTTTACAATGATGATTTCTACAGAGATATCTATACCAAAAACAATTATAGACAATACTTGAAAGGATATTTGGATTACAATTTCAACCCAAAACCTTGGGTGATAAAACCTTTTACCAAAGTAGGAGGTACAAAATCTTATGCAACAAAATATCTTCGTTGGTTAAGAGAATTTAACCTGAATCCTATTCCTTCTAGATTGTCTTTCCGTACAGAAGTGGATAGAAACTATAACGAGCTAGAATTTAGAAATATAGATGCTCTGCTTTCAGGAAACGCAGCTACCAATTTTGATGTGTTAAGAAATAGAAATTTCTACTTCGGTTGGCAATATGCACTAGGATTTAATTTCACTAAATCTTTGAAAGCAGAAATTAATTCCAACATGAGAACTCTCAATGATAATTTGGATGTGAACACCATGGACAATAATTCTATCTTCAAAGAAGTGTTCCGAGCAGGAAGACCTGTTTTGTACACCCACAAAGTTCAACTGAATTATAAATTACCTTTTGAGTATATCCCATATCTCGATTTCATAAATACCGAAGTAGGATATGGACTTACTTACAATTGGAATGCTAGATCTACAGCTTTACTAAACAGTCCAGAAGGTAGCCTAGGAAGCATCGGACAGAATACCAACTCCATCATGGCAACAGGGACAGTTGATATGCCAAAAATATTTGGAAAATTTTCCTATTTCAAAAAAATATCTAATAAATTACAAAAGAGAAAACAGGAAAACGACTCCCTCAATACTGCTTTTGCCAAAGATTGGGAAAAGAAAAAATTTGTCCACAAACCTTATAAATTCAAAAACAAACTTACACCAATACAAAGTTTGGCATCTGTTTTTATGTCCATCAAACAAATTGATTTCAACTACACCGAAAACAACGGTACCATATTGCCAGGATTATTGTCCGCACCTAATTGGTATGGTTATGGACAGACACTAGGTGGACCAACTACAGGATTTTTGTTAGGTTCACAAGCAGATATTAGGAGAATAGCTATCGAAAATGGCTGGATTTCTGGCTCTACTCTTATGAATGATCCGTATTCCCAAATGACAAACAGGAATTTTACTGCAAATATGCAAGTCATGCCTATTAATGATTTAAGGATAGATTTCAATATACTTCAAAATTATAACAGGACTTTCACTCAATCAGGATTCAATGTGGATGCCAATCCTTCTACTCCCGCATTTGATTTCTCGTTTGGACAAGACTCATTTACCTATTCCAATACTAGTTTTACTGCCAAAACAGCTTTCACAGATGGTAGAGTTTTGTATAATACCATGCTCGAAAACGCAAAAACTATTTCTCAACAAATGGGCGGTGCGTTAGATTCCAACGGTTTTACACAAGGACACGGATTGGGCAATGCTTATGTCCTTATACCTGCATTTCAAGCAGCAATAGAAGGTAGAACCCCATCTGGACCTATTGGAAATGCAAAAAAAATAGGTTTGCCACTTCCCAATTGGCGGATTACCTACTCCGGACTTAGAAATTTCCCACTCATCAATGGTCAATTTTCAAAATTCGACATCAATCATGCCTATACATCAACTTACACAGCAACAGGGATACAGTCCAATATAGACTACTACAACAACCCAACTGCATTGGACATCAATGGAAACAATATCAATCCTTTCGTGTTTTCACAAGTCGGTTTTGTCGAAGCATTTTCCCCACTCGTAGGTATAGACTTTACCATGAGAAACAATATACAATTCCGTGCACAGTACAATAGGGATAGAATGTTCATGCTAGGACTTACCAATAGCACCCTTACCGAAGACTCTGGGAAAGAATATGTCGTAGGATTCGGATACATCATCAAGGATTTCCAAATCGGTATGAAAAATGGAAATGTAAAAAAGAATTACAAATCAGACCTCAATATCCGAGGCGATTTTAGGATAAGAGACAATATGACCAATATTACCAACATCTTGCTCAACGATTCTCAAATTACAGGAGGACAAAGACTTTTCTCTATCAAGTTGTCAGCAGATTACAATGTCTCTCAAAATCTTAACCTAAGACTTTTCTATGACCAAATGATGACCAAATACAAAGTCTCTACCGCATTCCCACTATCTACTATTAGAGCAGGAATATCAGCAACATTTACCTTTGATGGCAAAGGCTTTTAAATAAATAGCATAACTTTCTTGCATACAATTATTAATTTTAAATACATTTGTAAAAATAAATTATCTAAAAATGAACATACCAACAGAACTAAAGTACTCAAAAGACCACGAATGGGTAAAAATCGAAGGTAATATCGCAACCATCGGTATCACAGACTTTGCACAAGGAGAATTAGGAGACATTGTATTTGTAGATGTCGATACCCTCGACGACGACTTGTCTCATGGAGAAATATTCGGAAGTGTAGAAGCAGTAAAAACTGTTTCCGACTTATACCTGCCAATCTCCGGAAAAGTTATAGAATTCAACTCCGAATTAGAAGATCAACCAGAATTACTAAACACCGATCCTTATGGCAAAGGTTGGATAATAAAAGTAGAAATATCCGCAGATGCAGACCAATCCGAATTGCTTTCATCATCTGATTACCAAGCTATTCTTGGATAATTTCACAAAAATATACCGTAAGATACTGCCCATTTATTGGGCATTTCTTACCTATATGCTTCTAAAACCTGGCACTGAAAACAAAGAATACTCTTTCATGTTTCCAGGTATAGACAAGCTCATACATCTTCTCACATTTTTTGTACTAGGCATATTATTTAAGCTTAGTTTTCCCAAAACATCATTACTTTTTTATTTTATAACACTTATATTCTATGCAATCCTCACAGAATATTTACAACACATTATGGCATTAGGAAGAGAAGCAGAATTGCTAGACCTAGTGGCAGACTGTTTAGGAATAACTATTGCAATATTTATAGTTAAATTTCTAAAATTGAATTTATAAATTTCATATTCCATATTTTATAGATACTACTCTGTTACTCATTTATTATTCCTCTTACCTTTTCCTTCCTTCTTTTCACTTTTCACTTTTCACTTTTTTCTTCTTTCCTCTTTCTTCTTTCCTCTTTCTTCTCACCACTTTCACGGATTTTTTTTGGGGCACCTTATCCGCCCTCCGTTCCCGCTTTTTTGTTCCGTTTCACTCCACAAAAAGAGCTCCACTCAGGTCGGGGTGCAAATTCCCGTTAAAACAACAAGATTTGTGGCTAGAAGTTATAAGGTTATGAGGTTATTAAGTTATGAAGTTATGGTGCTATAAGGTTATGAAGTTATATGGTTATGAAGTTATGAGATTATGAATAATTAGAATTACGAAAACGCCACGAAGTGGCAATATGTCATAGCCTAGGGCAACGCCCTAGGAAAAATATACCATAGCCTAGGGCAACGCCCTAGGAAAAGTAATCCACCCTAGTGCAAATTTTATTGAAAATGTAATCCAGCCTGGTGAAACACCCTATGAATCATTCATCTAATACCACGACACGCTTTCTAACCTCCAATCTATTCTTGTGACGAGACAAGTTATCTAGTTTCT
>JAFDZJ010000265.1 GCA_018266965.1 Bacteroidota bacterium | reverse complement strand
TTTTCCAAATCAAATGCTTGTAACAACTCGGTATCCAAATCTTTTTCCGGAATATTTCGAGTTTCTTTTATCATTGTCAAAGTATCTTTTATCGACATATTTTCTGGGTATCGACCAATCTGTGGCATATATCCTATGTTATTTCTATACAGATAATGTTCTTTTACAGATTCTCCATTCACAATAACATCTCCATTTTCAACAACATTTAGCCCCAAAATACATTTGATGAGCGTTGTTTTCCCACATCCATTGGGACCAATAAGTGCGATGGATTGCCCATCATCGAAACTGGCATTTATATCTTGCAAAGCATAGAATTTATTAAAATTCTTGCTCAAATTTTTTATTTCTATCATTGTTTAGTTTCAAATTTGTAGGATTGATGACAACTGGTACAGTTACCGAGTATGCTACTCAACTGTTTTTGGGTTTGGTCTTTGTCATATCTCGATTTAACAGCTTCCGCCAATTCATCGAATTTGTCATGAGTATCAAAACCCAATTTTTTAAAACCAATGGGTAGTACTTTCAATAATCCAGCTGGAGCATGTTCGGTTGCTGCACCACCAGCTTTATGGGCTGCAACAATTATTTTTTCAGGATTATTTTCAATCATTCCATCGTTTATTGCTTTTACGGTTTCCAAAAAGCCACGCATCTCTGCCATTACAAAGTCTTTATTTTCCTTTGTAGTTATTATGGCAACCCTATTATCATTAGGAATAGCCATCGTATCTCCTTTTACTAAAAAAGTATAGGCAAGAAAAACATTCAAACCGATTGAAAGGAATAGTGCAATTATTAGTATTTTTTTCATTTTTAAGATAATGTTACTATTTTTTTTAAATTTTCACAGGTTTCATCCTAGGGTGTTCATCAACAAAATTTTCTGGAGTTAGGCTGGGTAATATTTTCTCCACTCTGTCCATTAAATCAACAAAGAAAGAACGAAAAAGCAACATGATTGATGGATTTTTCTCGGACAAAACCGCATACATACTCAATGGATGATAGGGTACATCGGAGAAATTATCTTTGTCCAAATCATAACTTTCGTTTTTGTCCCAATAATTGTTTTTGAAATCGTTGAGAACCATACTACCATTGGTACTAATATCAAAAACATTGGCGATAAAATTATTGTTATTGATTCTATTTTCCATGCAATTTGCATTTATTTTCAATCCCCAACCGTTGTTGCTAAATTGATTTTTATAGAAATCGATTTTGGTTGCTCCATCCATAAAAATTCCCGTAGTATTATTATCAAAAAAATTCTCTTTTATTTTACTGAAAGAAATTTCTTTCAACAACAAGCCGTAACTACCATCGCCCCAATTGTTTATAAATTTGTTTCCCACCATTCCTACATTGTTACTGTACATAACTGCTACACCTGCATCATTGTTGTCAAAAGTATTGTGAGAATACACATTGTCATTGGAAAACATAAAATGCAATCCATAGCGGAGATTGTTTTTAGAATAATTTTTTGCGATGTAAGAATGAAGTACTTTTTCCAAATATATTCCGTCTTTGTGTCCTTCAACAAAATTATTTTTTATCCACAATTCATCACTACTCCAAGCATGTATTCCATCTCCTACCCCTTCTTGGGATTTGGATCTTTTTGTGGTAAATTTGTTATTCTGTATCAGACATTTGTAACCTCGTTGTATATAAATACCAAAATAATTATTTTCAAAAATATTATTAGAAATAGTAGAAAAATGGCTATCATATAATCTTACTGCACCTATATTTTTTATTTCATCTTCTCCGGAATTTATTATTTTGAATCCCTTCAACACAATATTATTGGCTCGAAAGGACAATATCTCGTATTTCATTTCTCCATCCAATATCGGAAATCCTATCCCAATAATCGAAATAGGCTTGGTAATATTGATATTTCCTTCTTTGTAATGTCCTTTCAGAACAATGATTTCATCTCCAGGACTGGCAATTTCTATTGCTTTTTTTATACTTTTGAATTGTTCTTTTGGTCCTACTTTTATTTCTTTTGCCACCAAAATCAATGGTAAAAAGCAGAATAAAAACTTTAAAACATTCATTACAACTATTTTTTTATAAAATAGAGTGGAATTAAATAGCCTAATTTACCACTCTACCTATTTTACTAATTATATTTGTGTACCGATTACATCATTCTACACCAAATTCTTTTTTGGCTTTTTCGGCATCTGCCTTATTTTCATACGCTTGCATATTTCCACCCATAGGAGATTTTATACTACCTCCTTTTATGAACGAAGCTTTTTCAAAAGGTATTAATTTTTCAGAAGCATAATCCGTAACAAAAGACTTTGCATTAGCAACTTTATCCGCATTGGAAGATGCAAAACCATTCATACATTTTATATCATCGAATTTGTAAATCCTACCCTTTTCCGTAACTAATTCTGTAGCATATTTTACATTTTCAATGGTCATTTTACAATGTTCGCACTGTTCTCCAACAGCAATTTTTTTTGGGTCATTATTTCCACAAGACAATAAAGAAATTGTTGCTATTCCAAGAGCAACTTTTAAACTTTTCATAAGCTAATATTTATTTTATAAATTATAAAAAATTGATTTTTCAAATTAGTTTTGTTTAAAGAAAACTACAATTGAATATTTTAAAATTTCAAACCGATAATAGATATTTAACACCAAACAAATACCCATTTGAAATAATGAGCTAATGTACTGAAAAACTCAACGAAAACCAAATTATTTACAGCTTTCGTTGAGTCTTTTTATACAATTGTTGTTAGCGAAGTATTTTAAATTTTTTTTGTTTTTTTAAATTCTAAAATAGACAAGGCTATCAAAATGAATGCAGTACCAATCATTATCCACCCACCTATATCGGGATAGGAATGTGCCGTAAAATTCAGTAACTGTTTGGAGCCTATCAATGGAGGCTGATAGGACATTCCTGGCACTACAATTGCAGCATTGGGGTCCAAATTATGTCCATAGTCATACTCCCATTGCCAAAAATCATACATGAAGGCAACCCCAAACACAAGATAAAGTATGGTAAATGTATAGAGCCAAACTTTTTTTCCAAAAGCAGCCACCAACATACAAATTGCACCGAGAACACCCAAAGCATAGGGTAGAATTTTGAATTCTATAAACTCATCTTCTTTTATGTGTTTCA
>JAFDZJ010000264.1 GCA_018266965.1 Bacteroidota bacterium | reverse complement strand
TACAGAAGTTTTCACACCACTGAAAGAATAGTCGTAACCGTCCATTTTGGGTTTGTTGAATGAGAAAGCATTCGGATTTCCATCTTTTGCCAATCGATCTATAATAGGACCAGCAGGATAGTCCAAATCAAAAATTTTTCCAATTTTATCAAAAGCCTCTCCGGCAGCATCATCGGTAGTTTTGCCTATAATTTCCATTTCGAAATAGTTTTTTACCAATACAATCATAGTATGTCCACCAGAAACTGTAAGACACAAAAAAGGAAATGTAGGTGCAGTAGGATTGGCATCATCTATAAAATGAGCCAAAATATGTGCTTGTAGATGATTGACCTCTATCAACGGTACACCAAGTCCCATGGACATTGATTTGGCAAAAGAAGTTCCCACGAGTAAAGAACCCAAAAGTCCGGGTCCTCTTGTAAAACCTATGGCGGTAATTTGATTTTGTTGTATATTTGCTTGGGTGATTGCTTTTTGCACCACCGGGATTATATGTTGCTGATGAGCTCTGGAGGCTAACTCCGGTACTACTCCACCGTATTCTATATGAATTTTTTGAGTAGCAGCTATGTTGGACAATATCGTATTGCCTTGTAATATGGCAGCCGAAGTATCGTCGCAAGAAGACTCAATCCCTAATATAATTATTTCACTCATAGTGATGGCAAATTTAGAGAATAATAACGATACCGAAAAAAACAAATCGATTTCCGAAAATAATATTTCGGAAAATAAAACTACTACAACTATCAAAAACAAAGTTGGCACTTCTTGGTGGGCAAGGTTATTGCAAATATTATTTTGGGGGTTCCTATGTTTAGTTGTTGCTGTTTTCATCATCATTAGTTTGCCTGTAACTAAAAATTTCGCTGCACAAAAGGTTATTACCTTACTCAACAAGGATTTGAAATCCAATATGTCTTTTCATGATGTCGATATTGATTATTTTGGCAATGTTACCATCAACCAAGTGGTAGCCAAGGATAATAGAAATTTCCCATTTATTAAAATAAAAAAGGTATTTGCAGATTCGGATTGGTTTTCATTAATTTTCAATTCTAGAAATATTCGATTTCAGTCTTTGGCTTTGGACCAAATGGATATGAAAGTTATTACTTACAAAGGCGATAGTATTTCCAATTTCGTAAGATTTGTGGAATTATTTGATAATGGCAAACCTAGAGACCCAAAAAAACCGCCTTTCGAATTACAATCCCGAATGATGGTTACCAACTCCAAAGTTTCCATTGTGAACCAAAATAGTCCCGGAGATGCAGGAAGATGGCTAACCGCAGACAGGGTAAACTTGGTTATCCCAAAATTCAAAGTTAAAGGTGCAGATATAGAAGCCCAAATCAACAACCTTAGTTTCCAAACCGAAAGATGGGGCAAAAAACATTTTGTAGATACTTTTTCTGGTGCTTTTTCTTATTCCAAACACGCATTAGAAATAAAAGGTTTGACATTCAATACCGATCATTCCCTATTGCAGGGCGATGTAAAATTCAATATTAATAATGGATCTTGGGCAGATTTTAGCAACAAAGTAAAAATGGAATTCAACTTCCAGCCCGGAAGTCAATTTAGTGGATACGACCTTAGCTATTTCGTAACGGAGTGGGATAACTACACACCTATCAATCTGACAGGGAAAGCAATTGGCCCACTGAATAAGCTTGTGCTAAATGATTTTGTATTGGGAAATAAATTATTTCAGTTGCAATCTCCAAACCTCATCATCAATAAAATTACCCACCCAAAAGAATTTTTTATCCAAGGAGAAAAAATTTCAACTGATTTCACTTATAAAGATTTGAAAAAGGCAATGCCCAGCTTTATAGCATCTAAACTAAAAAACTTTGCCGACGATTTTGGCAGGATGAAATACAATGGGTCGATACAGGTAAAACCAAAAGAAATTTTCGTAAACAAAGGAAGCATTATCACAGGAATCGGAAGAGCACAGGTTAATAATTTTTACCTAACCGATTATTCCGAACACCTACCAAAATACCGTGGAAACGCACAAGTACAAGACCTGAACACCTCGGTAATTACCAAAAATAAACAAGTGGGTTTGTTGTCGGGGAATTTTCAAGTTGACGGACAAAGCTTTGATGTGAACAATATGATACTCCACACCAAATCAATGGTATCTTCTGTAGAAATAGCTGGTAAAAAAATTAATAATATTGCCTTACAAGGTACCCTCGATCACAAAAAATATTTAGGAAAAATAAATATCAATGACCCTTATGCCCAACTTTGGGTTAATGGACTCATCGATTTCAGCACACCAAAATTAAAGGCAAATATAGAAAGTAATATCCAACAACTACAACTCAACCATTTTACCAACACTTCTACTCCACAGGTAATCAGTGGTAGCCTGAAGGGGAATATTTCCATGACCAACCTCAACGACTTGCAACTGGAAACATCTATCGACCACCTATCTGTGTATAATGGGAAAGAAAAAATTCTCATTCCAGCTTCCCAAATAAAAATATACACCGACAACCAAAACAAAGTAATTGCTGTAAATGCTCCATCTGTAATACAGGGAGAGATAAGAGGTAAGTTCAACCTTTCAGACCTTGGAGGAATGATGCAAAATAGCTGGAACAAAATCCTGGTAGGAACTCCGATAAGAAAACTTTATCGTGGACAATATTTTGATGCCAATTTTACTTTACAACAAAATATCATCAATTATTTTGCTCCTCAACTAAAAATTTCCCAAGACACCCATATCCTTGCCAAATATGATGGCAACACCAATAATATTTTGTTGAATGCACAAGCAGAATCATTAAAATATTTGATGACAAAAACAGAAGATCCAACAGAAGCCGAATTGGAACTTGCCAAACAAAACCCCAACTACCATCCAAAATCTAAAATGGTAAAAGACAGTATCATGGCAAGAAATATAAACATAGATATAGATACCTCGAAACCACAAGATTACATAGCAGCAAATATTGGAGAACTACTCATTGGAGAAAATAATTTTCACAACATTAGGCTAAATGCCGAAAATGAAGATGACAAAAACCTGCATATTGTTACACAGTTCCAAATGCAAAATGCTGAAAAAGAAGAAAAAGAATATAAAATTGCATTCGACCAAACCACCAACAGCAATGGCGATTTTGTATTTCGTTTTGAACCTACACAAATCGAATACAAAAATGTACTTTGGAGCATAGATACCAACCACGATATGGAACACTCCATCACCTACAAACGAGCCAATGGAGAAATTGATGTGAAAAATTTAAAAATCCATTCGGACGAAAGTGAGTTAGTCATCAATCGATTCAATTTTC
>JAFDZJ010000263.1 GCA_018266965.1 Bacteroidota bacterium | reverse complement strand
TTTCGAAGTGGGAGGAAAGTATAGAAGAAATATGTAATTACATTTATTTAGCCCACGGTTTCAACCGTGGGCTTGGTTTTAATAGTAATTTGTTTTTTAAATTAAAATCAATAAACCTTGCTAATGTAAAATTTCGCAAGGTTTTTTTGTTGATGAAAATCTAGCTTAAAATTCGCAGAAAATAATTGAAATTAAAACACTACATTTGTAAGATTTTAGCAAAGAAACTAAAATCATTTTAAATCATGAGTGAACACAAACCACACAAAGTAAGAGTTGGTATTTCGGTAGGCGATTTCAATGGTATTGGCCCAGAAATTATTATGAAAGCTTTGAAAGATAAAGAGATTACCGACTTTTTCACGCCCATTATTTTTGGTTCGGGAAAGCTATTTACTTATCAAAAAAATATTTTCAAACTCAACCTCAATTTCAATTATATTACCGAAGCTGCTCATGCTCAACATGGGAAACTCAACATGGTCAATCTATGGAAAGACAATGTGAATGTGGATTTGGGGAAACCAACCGAAGAATCTACCAAAATGGCAATTGAATCTTTGGAAGCAGCTGCCAATGCTTTGATGAATGGTGAGATAGATGTACTGGTAACTGCACCCATCAACAAAGACGAAATGATGAAGCAGGGATTTCAACATACCGGACATACAGGTTATTTGGAAGAAAAATTTGGAAAAAAAGGAATCATGTTTTTGGTAACGGATGATCTGAAAGTCGCAGTTTCTACCCATCATATTCCTGTGTCGAAAATTGCTGAAAATATATCTAAAGAAAAAATAAAAAAACAAATAAAAATTCTTAACCAATGCTTGGTTGAAGATTTCTCAATACGAAAACCAAAAATTGCAGTATTAGGACTCAATCCACACGCCGGAGATGGAGGTGTAATAGGAAGTGAAGAGAAAGAAATTATAGAACCAACTATAAAAGAATTGTTTGATGCTGGATATATGACCTTTGGTCCATTTCCGGCGGATAGTTTTTTTCAACCAGAGAAATATAATAATTATGATGCCGTTTTGGCAATGTACCATGATCAAGGATTGGCACCATTCAAGACTTTGGCGTACAAAGAAGGAGTGAATTATACAGCTGGGTTGCCATATATAAGAACTTCGCCGGATCATGGAGTTGCGTATGATATTGCTGGAAAAAATTTGGCAGATGAACAAAGTTTTTCCGAAGCAATATTTGCAGCGGTAAAATTGTTTAAAAACAGAAAGGAATATCAAGAATTGTATGATGGAAGACTACAAGTCAAAAAAAACAAACAAGACTTGGAAATCGACGAAGAATTGCCACTTTCGGAATAACAATTTTTAATAACAAATTTTTTTCTATAAAAATTTAAACAAAATCTATTACGAAATTTCAGAAAACATTTGTGAAATCAAAAAAAAAGTGTATTTTTGCACACTCATTTTATGGACAAATTAAGAAACTATGAGGTGGGCTTTTCCGGACTGAAAGAAGGTAAGCACAATTTTCAATTCGAAATAGGAACATCGTTCTTTGAACTTTTTGACACTGAACAAGAATTTTCTAACCCAATTATTAAGGCAGATATTCTTTTGGACAAACACAGTACTTTTTTAGAATTTTGGATAAAAATTTTCGGTACTGTAGATTTGGTTTGTGATATTTCTAATGAAACTTTCCGAAATCCAATAGAAAATGACACCAAGTTTTTGGTAAAATTCGGAGAAGAATATGACGATAGCAACGAAGAAGTAATCACTATTCCACAGCACGAACACGCTTTCAATGTGGCACAGATTATTTATGAATTGGTAACTTTATCAATTCCAATGAAAAAACTTTCTCCCAATTTGTCCCAAAAAGATTTGGAGATTTTAGAAAAATTCAGCCCTCAGGAAATAGAAGAAAAAGAAGAACAAAAAGAAGAAATAGATCCCCGTTGGGAAGCATTAAGACAATTTAAAAATAAAAATTAAATAGTTTAAAAATATGATGAGATGATGAATCTCATCGCTCATCAATTAAAATTATTAGAAATGGCACATCCAAAGAGAAGACAGTCATCTACAAGAAGAGACAAAAGAAGAACCCACTACAAAGCAGTGGCACCACAATTAGCAAAAGACGCTACAACCGGAGAATTACACTTGTTCCATAGAGCACATTGGCACGAAGGAAAACTTTACTACAAAGGTAAAGTAGTATTGGAAAAAGAAGTTGCTGCTACAGAAGAATAAGTAGTAATAAATCCTAAATAATATCAAAAACCACTCAAAATTTTCAATTTTGGTGGTTTTTTTGTGTTTTATTGTTGTTTTTTACGAATTTTTGGTATCTTTGGCATCAATTAAAAACGAAAAATATGGACATTAAAGACATCCAAAACCTTATTAAATTTGTATCCAAAGCAGAAGTTTCTGAAGTAAAATACAAAACCAAAGACTTTGAAATTACCATCAAAACTCCACTTGGAGGAAATGAAGTTAGCTTTGTTCAGCAACCTATGTATCCTTCTGCTCCTCAATCTATTGCTCCACAACCTGCCGTGTCGCAAGTAGCTGCAACACCTTCTACACCTTCCGAAGCAACCGCTGATGATAGTAAATTTGTAACTATAAAATCTCCAATGATTGGTACTTTTTACAGAAAACCTTCTCCAGACAAAGATGCTTTTGTGAATGTTGGCGACGAAGTTTCTTCAGGAAAAGTTGTTTGTGTAATCGAAGCTATGAAATTATTCAACCAAATAGAATCCGAAGTTTCTGGTAAAATTGTTAAGATATTAGTTGATGACTCTACTCCTGTGGAATACGACCAACCTTTATTTTTGGTAGATCCATCTTAAATGATTTTAAATTATAAATTATAATTTTAGATGATGTGTTCATTTAAAACAATTTAAAATTCAAAATTCAAAATTTAAAATTTAAAAGAAGATGTTCAAAAAAATATTAATAGCCAACCGTGGTGAAATTGCCATGCGTATCCTTCGTACTTGTAAAGAAATGGGGATAAAAACCGTTGCGGTATATTCTACTGCCGACAAGGATTCCTTGCATGTGAGATTTGCAGACGAAGCCGTATGTATAGGACCCGCAATGAGTAAAGACTCTTATCTGAAAATTCCAAATATCATTTCTGCTGCAGAAATTACCAATGCAGATGCTATTCATCCGGGGTATGGCTTTCTTTCAGAAAATTCTAATTTCTCAAGAATTTGCCAAAAAAACGGAATTAAATTTATTGGTGCTTCTCCAGAACAAATCGATAGAATGGGAGATAAAGCCAATGCAAAAGCCACAATGAAAGAAGCAGGAGTACCTTGTGTACCTGGTTCCGATGGATTACTAGATTCCTATGAAGACGCTCTGAAAACCGCTGATGAAATAGGCTACCCTGTTATGATAAAAGCTACCGCTGGTGGTGGTGGAAAAGGTATGCGTGCCGTTTGGAAAGCCGAAGATTTGAAAGATCATTGGGAATCCGCAATACAAGAAGCTGTTGCGGCTTTTGGAAATGGCGGTATGTATATGGAAAAACTAATTGAAGAACCTAGACATATCGAAATTCAAGTTGCTGGCGACCAATTTGGTAAGGCTTGTCATTTGTCCGAAAGAGATTGCTCTGTACAGAGAAGAAACCAAAAACTAACCGAAGAAACTCCTTCGCCTTTTATGACAGAGGAATTAAGAGAAAAAATGGGGAAAGCGGCAGTAAAAGCAGCTGAATTTATCGGTTATGAAGGTGTTGGTACCATAGAATTTTTGGTGGACAAACATAGAAATTTCTATTTCATGGAAATGAATACCAGAATACAGGTAGAACACCCAATTACAGAACAAGTAGTGGATTATGATTTGATTAGAGAGCAAATTCTATTGGCCTCCGGAAAACCAATTTCTGGAAAAAATTATTATCCTAAATTACATTCGATTGAGTGTAGGATTAACGCCGAAGATCCGTATGCGGATTTCCGACCAAGTCCCGGGAAAATCACCAACCTGAATATTCCTGGTGGACACGGAATAAGAGTCGATACCCATGTGTATGCCGGATATACAATCCCGTCCAATTACGATTCTATGATTGCAAAACTTATTACTACAGCACAAACTCGTGAAGAGGCTATTTTGAAAATGAGAAGGGCTTTGGAAGAATTTTATATTGAAGGAATAAAAACAACTATCCCTTTCCATAGGCAATTGATGGAAAACCCAGATTATTTGGCTGGAAATTATACCACAAAATTCATGGAAGATTTCAAAATGGATAAAAAATTTGAAAATTAAGAGATTAAAATTCATTTAGCATAAGCTGTTTCTAATAGGAACAGCTTTTTTTGTGTATGTTGCTCTGAAATCAAATTTTGGGCTTAATAGACATTTTTTAGGCTGAAATCTTTTGTAAACCCTATTATGATTAGCTTTGCAGACAATCAAAGGTTATGAATAAAAAAAGTGCTTATGTATGACAGTCCTATTTTATTAAAAAAAACAGTTTAAAATCTTCAAAATCAGAAAAATAAATGGGTTTTTAAAGGCATAAGACTCTCTAAAAATGTCAAAGACTCAAAAGAAACAGCCTAAAAAATGTCTATTATACCAAATTTTGGAAAAAAATAAACATAAATATTATGATTTCTCCATACAATATTTAGAATGTTTTTTACTTTTTATAATTGAAAATCTTACTATATATTAGTCCTAAAAAAGTAGTATTTTTGTAAAATAATTATTCAAAAAAAATGTCAGAAAAAATAGCCAAAAAAGACTCATTATATTATATAGATTTGGAGAACCACTATGGAGCTCACAATTACCATCCTTTGCCAGTGGTATTGGAAAAAGGTGATGGTGTATATGTTTGGGATGTGGAAGGGAAAAAATATTATGATTTTCTCTCTGCATATTCTGCAGTCAACCAAGGACACTCTCATCCAAAAATTGTGAGTGCGATGATAGCACAAGCTCAACAATTGTCCCTAACTTCTAGGGCATTTTATAATAATAAATTAGGAGAATTTGAAAAGAAAATAACAAATTTGCTAGGTTTCGACAAAGTATTACCAATGAATTCCGGAGCCGAAGCTGTGGAAACCGCCGTGAAACTTGCTAGAAAGTGGAGCTATGAAATAAAAGGAATCCCCGAAAATACCGCAAAAATAGTTGTTTGTGAAAATAATTTTCATGGCAGGACAACAACCATTGTTTCTTTTTCTAATGATTCCGATGCTAATAAAAATTATGGTCCTTTTACACCAGGATTTTTAAAAATTCCTTATAACGATTTATTGGCTTTGGAAGAGCTATTGAAATCTGATGCTGAAAACATTGCAGCTTTTTTAGTAGAACCTATCCAAGGAGAAGCTGGTGTATATGTTCCGGACAATGGCTATCTGAAAGGAGTTTCGGAGCTTTGCAAAAAATACAATATACTTTTTATTGCAGACGAGGTACAAACAGGTATTGCCAGAACAGGAAAAATGATTGCCTGTCAGCATGAAGAAGTACAACCCGATATTCTTGTTTTAGGAAAAGCACTTTCCGGAGGAATGTATCCTGTATCGGCAGTATTAGCGAATAACGAGATTATGAATGTTATTAAGCCTGGGCAACATGGTTCTACCTTCGGTGGAAATCCTTTGGCTTGTGCTGTTTCTATGGCAGCTTTGGATGTGGTGATAGATGAAAATCTTGCTGATAACGCAGAAAGATTAGGGATAATTTTCAGAAAAGAGATAGAAAAACTTATGGCAGAAACTCAACTAATTGCAAAAGTTAGAGGAAAAGGATTGCTAAACGCAATAATCATCAATGATAGTCCAGAAAGTTCTACCGCTTGGAATATTTGCCTGAAATTGAGAGATAATGGACTTTTGGCAAAACCAACCCACGGAAATATCATACGATTTGCACCACCATTGGTAATGACAGAAGAGCAATTGATGGATTGTGTTGCCATCATCAAAAAAACAATTTTGGAATATTAATCCAAAAACATAACTACCTATTATTTTGGAAAAAGTTAGCGGATTAATCATTACCTATAACGAGGAAAAAAACATACAAGAAGTCTTGGATTGTTTTGATTTTTGCGACGAAATAATTGTGGTGGATTCGTATAGTACAGATAATACATTGGCTATCGCCAAAACAAATCCGAAAGTAAAAGTAATACAAAATATTTTTGAAGATTTTACTAAACAAAGAAATTTGGCATTGGATAATGCAAAAAATGATTGGGTGCTTTTTTTAGATGGTGATGAGAGAATTACACCTCTGTTGAGGAAAGAAATCCTACAAGTACTTTCTGAGACAAATAAAAAGTCGGCTTACTATTTTTATCGAAAATTTTTCTTCGCTGGAAAACCCATATTGTTTTCAGGCACTCAAACCGATAAAAATTTTCGATTGTTTCGCAAGTCAAAAGCCCGGTATATTGCAGAGAAAAAAGTCCATGAAACACTAAAAGTAGATGGGGAAATTGGCGAATTATTTCATAAACTATCTCATTATTCTGTTTCCGATTATCAATCTTACAAACAAAAAATGTTACACTATGGAACATTAAAAGGAGAAGAATTGTCAGAAAAAGGAAAAAAATACAGCTTAATCATACAGTGGTCCAAAACTATTTTTAAATTTGTAAAAACCTATTTTTTTAGGTTAGGATTTTTAGATGGTAAACAAGGGTTGCAATTATCTTATTTGCAGTCTTTTAGCGTTTTCCAGACCTATGAATCATTAAAAAAACAAATGAAATAAATGAAAATTTGTGTAATCAGTTTTGATTATTGGGATTACGACCATTATATAGTAAAAGCACTTACCAAAAAAGGAGTGCAATCTCATCATATAAAAATTGGAGAGATAAAACATGATAATTTCAGAGAAAAAGCAAATAATGCTTTGAATAAAATGTTCTTTCAAAGAAATCTGAAACATGAGAAAAGACAAAAATATGTAATTGATACTTTGGAGAAAATAGGACATCAAGACCAAATATTGGTGCTTAATCCAGATGTTTTTACAAATGAAACTTTACATTTTGTTCGAAAAAAGACCAACAAACTCATTACATTTTTATATGATAATTTGACTAGATTTCCGGTACAAAACAAATTGCACTTTTTCGACAAGATATTTTCTTTTGACGACCAAGATGTACAAGAGTATGGTTTTCAAAAACTTTGCAATTACAACTATCTAGGTTCACCAAAACAATACAATGAAGTTCTAGATTTTGATATGTTTTATGTAACTTCTTTTGATAAAAACAGAAATAAAATTATTTTTCCTTTGGTCGAAAGACTTAATCGGATTGCTGCAAAATTTCAAATAGTTGTTGTGGGTAAGAAAGTTTGGCATCATAAATTGAAATATATTCTCATTGCAGACCAAAAAAAAATACCGGTTTTGTTTCGTAGAAAGACTATTGATTCCGGAATTATTTTTGATTTTTATAAAAGAACTCGTACTATCCTCGACTTGATGAGGGTAGGACAGACAGGTCTTAGTTTTAGGGTTTTCGAAGCAATGGCTTTGCAAAAAAAAATTATTACGAACAATGTTGCCATCAAAGATTATGATTTCTACAATCCTAATAATATACTAGTCCTAAATGATGATTTTTCTAATTTGACAATGGACTTTTTGCAATCGCCCTATCAAGAAATCCCTGATGAAATTTATACTAAATACACTTTGGATTCTTGGGTGGACATGGTTTTTGAATTGAAATAGTATGTTGAAAAAAATATTGTTTTTAACGAAAGAGTATCATCACCCCAATATTTCTTCTTCTGGTGGGACAGGTGTTTTCTATAAAAATCTTGCAGAAAATTTGTCCAAAAGAGGTTATGAAGTTTGGGTATTTGGTTCTGCAAAAAAAGCTGTTGATTTCCAAGAGAATGGTATAAAATTTCATTTTGTCAAAGACTTTTTCAGAAAAAATAAATCAAAGGAATTTTTTCGTTCTTTATTTGGAAAATTTAGTTATTCTATTCCATGGCACAATCAACTCTATGTACAGGAAAAAAAATATATTGTTGATGAGTTACAGAAATACTTGTCTAGGGAAAAAATTGCACTAGATATTATCGAAACTCATGACTGGGACGGCATTTCTCTTTTTTTGGAGCAAACCAAAATTCCTTATACTGTACGATTTCATGGCTCTTGGACTGTGTTGGAAAAAATTTTCGGTTATAAAAATGTGCCTCCCGGAAAAAAATATTGCGAACAATTGGCATTAGAAAAATCGAAAAACAACATTGTGATTTCTAAAATTTCCAAAACAATCAATGAAGGTATTTTCCATATTAGTAATCCCCAATTAATATATAATGGTATAGACTCTCATATTTTTTCTAACAACGAGAAAAATAGTAAAATCGAAAATTCTATTTTTTATTTTGGAAATCTTTCTAAAGAAAAAGGTGTGGAAACCGCTTTGGAAGCTTTTAATCGAATAAAAAAAGATGTACCAAATTGCACACTTCATTTTGTTGGAAAAACGAATGATTATCAATCCAAACTTATAGATTTTTTACCAAAAGATGTATTGAAAGATGTCTTTTTTTATGGAAGCCAATCTTTTAGTGAAATTGTCAATCTCCTCTCAAAAGCTGCTGTTGTGTTTTTTCCGTCCAAAGGAGAGAATTTTAGTTTAGCATTATTGGAATCATTATCTTTGTCCAAAATTGTAATATGTTCGGATATTCCAGCGTTTTCGGAAATAGTTAAGCACGGGGAAAATGGATTTATAGCAAAAGATATAGAAGATTTTCATGCCATAACTTTAAAAATCTTTCAATCATCAACAGAACAAATTTCCACTATCGAAAATAATGCTCGAAATACAGTAGTAGAAAATTTTGATATTTCCAAAATGACGGATAACACCATACAATATTACCAAACTATCATTTCTGAAATTATATGAAAAAGCATAAAGATTTAGACAAATACCTGCAATTTCAAAGAAAAAAATACTTTATTAAATCTTTTTTTAGAAAAGCAAAAAGACTTATTGTCGATTTTGTACCGTTGCAGAATATTCCCAATGAATATTGTGAGGAAAAAATAGTTGTAAGAACCGAACAAACCTCAATAGTTGAAACCCCAAAAACTTTTATTGCACCATCTTTAGAAATAATAATCCAGCTAAATCCAGTTATAATTTATGGATTGAAAAATGTATTTGTAGCATCCGAAACCACCTCCTTTCTTACAAAAAACCTGAAAACAACTTATTATGAGGAAGTTGAAAAATTCTCGAAAGAATATACTTTGATGTACAATTCCAATAATTTGCTTTTTCATTCGGAAAAATTAGCAAAGTTGAATAATTTACCCAAAAAATATGTCGATAGAGAAGTACTTTTTCTGACTGGGAATTTTAGTTTTAATTATTTTCATTTTCTTATCGAAATCTTAACTAAAATTGAGTTTGTACAATCAATTCCTAATTTTGAAAACCTTTTGGTTGTAGTCCATCACAAGATTGGAGAAATAGGAAATATGAAATCTTTGCTTTCGTTTTTTGTTCCCAACAATGAAATTTTGTTTCTTTCGGAGGATTTTTATTATCAATTCAGAAAAACTTGGCATATTTCTTATCCTTCCGTTGTTATTCCTAATATTGGTGAAGGAGATTTTTGTAAGGCGGAATTTTCCAAAATTTCCCAACAGTCGGTATCATTCGTCAGAAATACTTGTCTATCAAATATGGATACTAAACAGGTTAAAATAGAACCTATTTCCAAGATTTTTTTGGCAAGAAAAACTGAATTTAGAAAATATAACGAACCCGAATTATTGGCAGTAGCTGAAAAATTCGGATTTCAACCAGTCTATTTGGAGGATTATACTATCCACGAACAAATATATCTCATGCAACATTCGGAATATATTGTAGGTCCTAGTGGTGCGGCGTGGACTAATCTTATTTTTTGCCAACCAGGTAAGACAAAAGGACTTCTTTGGTTGGCCAATGTATGGAAGGAATTTTCTCTATTTTCTACTCTTGCAAATTATTCCGGAGTAGATTTGTACAATTGGCGTTTTGGAGATGATAGCCTCGGTTTTCATGAAGATTATGTATTAGATACCTCCGAGTTCGAGCAGCAATTAATACAATTACTAGCCAAATAGCAATTTTTTCACATCGTTTTTTTCTAAATTTTATTTAATGGAGTAATTGCAAATAGAAATTTCTTAAAATTATAGTATTTTTGTTGTCTGAAAAATATTCACAAAAACAACAATCAAACTATGGAAATAAAATTTCTCGATTTACAAAAAGTCAATTTATCGCATCAAGAAGAAATAGAAAACAGGCTACTCACTACATTTAGAAGCGGTTGGTATTTATTAGGCAACGAAAACAAAACTTTTGAAGCCAACCTTTCCAGTTATATCGGTGCCAAACACGCAATAGGTGTAGCCAATGGACTCGATGCCTTGCGACTTATTATTCGTGGATATTTGGAATTGGGAATTTTCCAAAAAGGTGATCAAATTATTGTCCCTGCCAACACTTATATTGCATCTGTATTAGCGATTTCCGACAATGGTTTGCAGCCGGTTTTTGTAGAACCCAATGCGGATACTCACAATTTGGATATCGACAAGATAGAAGCTGCTATTACTCCTACTACCAAAGCTATCATGACTGTACATTTGTATGGACAAGTTTCTTATAATGAAAAACTAAAATCATTAGCTGAAAAATATAATTTAAAAATTATTGAAGACAATGCACAAGCCATTGGAGCTACCTATAATGGTATAAAAACTGGAAATTTGGGCGATGCTTCTGGATTTAGTTTTTATCCCGGGAAAAATCTTGGAGCTTTAGGAGATGGAGGTGCGGTAACTACTAATGATGATGCTTTGGCAAAAGTAATCAGAGCTTTGGCAAATTATGGTTCAAGCGAAAAGTATGTTAATGATTTCCAAGGACTTAATTCTAGATTGGACGAATTGCAAGCAGCAACACTAGATGTGAAATTGAACTACCTGGATCAAGAAAATAAAAAAAGAAAAGCCGTAGCCAAAAGATATATTTCCGAAATAAAAAACGATAAAATACAACTTCCACTTTTTCCAATAGATGAAAACTCCCATGTTTGGCATGTGTTTGTCATCAATACAAAAAATAGAAAAGACTTGCAGGAGTATTTGACTAGGCATAATATCCAGACAATTATCCATTATCCAACACCTCCACATTTGCAAAAATGCTATCAAGAATTCAATCACTTGAGCTTTCCTATTACCGAAAATCTTTGTAAGGAAGTGTTGAGTATCCCAATTTCGCAAGTGATGACCGAGGAAGAAATTTCTTTCGTAATCCAAACTATCAACAATTTTTAATGACAGAAAAACACCCTTTGGTAAGCATTATAATCCTAACAATGAATCATGAAAAATTTATTGAACAGGCTTGTAACTCTGCTATTTTCCAAACTTATCCCAATATAGAAATTATTTTGTTGGATAATTTTTCTTGTGATGAAACATACCAAAAAGCAAAAGACGCACTTGAAAAGGGCAAGGTAGATTTTCAAATATTTAGTAATAATGAAAGTTTTGGTGTTGCAAAAAATTTGAATTTTTTAGTGTCCAAATGCCATGGGGACTGGGTTGCAATATTGTCCGGTGATGATTGGTGGGCGGAAAACATGATTGCCGAAAAAATAAATTTTGTACAAAAAAATTCTTTTGATATTGTACTTTCCGATGGATACAAATATCTGCAACAATCTGCTGAATTGGTTGAGGCATATACCGGAAAGGACAAAGACAAAGTTGTACAAATGCTCCCTAATTTTTTTCATGAAAATGTTACAGAAAACAGAACGGTAAATGTGGGGACTTTTGTAAAGAAAAAAATATTGGAGCAGCAACCTTTTGATGAAGAAATACAAACAGAAGATTGGGATATGAATCTCCGATTGACCCACCTAGGTTACAAAATTGGGTTTTTGGATCAAAAATTATTTTATTACCGTGTCCTCAATAGCAGTCTTTCTAGGAATTGGGTGGTGATGGCGGATTCGTACAAAAAAGTTACAGCAAAATATTTGGATTATATTCTATCGGACAAGGATTTAGCCAAAAATTATTATTTGAATTTGTTGAAATTTCATTATGAATCCTTACTATCAAAAAATGAGAATGAAACAGAAAAAAAGAAATTTTTGAAAGAATGGAAAAAAGAAAAATACAAATTGAAGTACAGTCAGCCCTTGTTATTTTTCAAATTATTACTTTTGAAAATGATATAAAAAGTGCCAAATATTTGTTAAAAAAATAAATTAAATCAACCTTTTGGTTTTAGACTAAGTATTAATTTTATTATTAGATTATGAAAAATTATAAATTTCAATTTATTACAAGTATGATAGCAACAATAATTTCATTTGCAATTGTAATAAAATCATTTGACACACAAGAAAAATGGCGAATTATTGTTTCAATTATAGGTTTTATACTATTTTTGATTTTATCTATTTTTTCTTTGATAAATTTAAAATCTTCGGTGTCAAAAGAAAAAAAGAAACAATAGAACTTATTAATTGAATTTGCCTCTTACCAAATAAAAGTTTGAAATAAAAGACATCAATTTTATTTTTTAAAATCTTCTATCCGCTTATCTGTGGCATGATTTCCTTTTTCTATTTTTTCTTTTGCATAAAGCCTAAAATCATTTTCGGTAGTCTCCAACAAATAATCGTATGGACCAACAGATGAAATAAGTTTGATGAGAACAGGAGAAATTTCTAAAGTAATAAATAATCCCATGATGAAAAGAGAAGCAATTGCCATAATGTGAGAGTTTTTCCCCAATTCTTCCAAAGCTTGTAACCTAGCTGCAAAACCATTGAAACGGTCTTCAATTTTTTCAGTCTTGTTTCTTTCGTTTTCGATATTGGTATAGACTTTTGAGGTTTCTTTGTCCAAATATTCCAATCTGGGTTGTGCTTGTTTTTGATAATTCTCCAAGTCCTGTTTTCTCTTTTCTTTCAGTTCTTCTTTTCTTTTGGCGTTGGTTCCGTACCCTACTTTACCAGAAGTAAGTCCCGTCTTGGTGCCGAGTATTTCTTTTTCCAACTCCACTGCTGCGGAGTCATAAGATTTTTGATATTCAGCAATTTTTTGTTGAATTTGTTTTTTCTCCGTGTCGAATGGACCAGACTGTTGCAAAATCCTACCATTCATTTCGTTTTGTAATTGCTTTTTATTTCTCTCGATGATGGTGTTGAGTTGTTTGTTAATCTCTTTTTCAAAAATCTTCAACTCCAATGGTTTAGAAATAACAATTCCCAAAAAACCAGCTAATATTAATCTTGGAATTGTCATAAAAAGTTGATTCCAAACCGAGCCTGTTTTTTTGATAGACGAAACAATATATCGATCCAAATTGAAAATCATTAATCCCCACAAAAGTGCAAAGCTAATTGAAATCCAAATTTCATCAAAAATTGTAAAAATAGCATAGAAAGCGGACAAAGAAGCAAATACTGCTGTGAAAAGAACGATGCCTCCAATTCCGGAAAACTTGTTCCATTCACTAGGAGATTTCTTCAAAATATGAATATTTCCACCAGAACATATCATAAGGAAATGCTGAAACCAGTTCATAGATGGATTGTATTTTTGTAAATTATTTTTCATGGTTAATGATTTATTTTTGTTAGCTATTGCAGAAATCAGACCAAAGTAATAGGCAGTACTATGTTTTACAAAGTAGATAGATTGTTTTTTTATTTTAAATTATTGTATGATAGCATATTAACTATTTTACACGGTCAGGATTATTTTTTAGAAAACTATCCCATCCACTGTATTTTTTGTCTGAGATTGTACCAGATGAATTGAAATGATGACAAACCGCTACAGCTAATCCATCGGAAGCATCAAGATATTTTGTTGGGAATTCTTTTAAGTTTAATAAGTTTTTCAACATAGCAGCTACTTGTTCTTTACTAGCGTTTCCATTCCCTGTAATTGCCATTTTTATTTTTTTTGGAGAATATTCTGTGATAGGGATATTTCTATATAAACTAGCTGCCATGGCTACACCTTGTGCTCTTCCTAGCTTCAACATCGATTGTACATTTTTCCCAAAAAAAGGAGCTTCCAAAACCACTTCGTCCGGATGATATTCATCTATTAACGAAAGTGTCTTTTCAAAAATGTATTTTAGTTTTGTCTCGTGATTAGGGTATTTTTTCAATATTAATTCATGGATAGCAACCAATTCCATTTTATTTTTTTGTACAGAGATTATTCCAAAACCCATAATAGTAGTTCCCGGATCTATGCCTAATATTATTTTTTCTGCAATCATTTATTGTTTGAATCTGGTTTTTTTAAATTGAAAAAAGTGTAATTATTTACAAAAATACAAAAGATAACCCAAAAAAGATTTTTGTTAATAATACAAAAGTGTAATCGTTTATTTTTAATAATTCTAAATTACAAAATATCGAAAAAATAGATTGAATATTATAGTACGAAATCCGCCTATGATATTGTTAAATTTCTTAATTTTGCAGATTGAGAAAATCATACAAAAATGAACTTACCAGAAAATTATATTCCGATTCTTATTTCCGCAGCCGTTTCATTGGGCTTTGTTCTAGTTTCGTTATTAGGTGCACATTTTTTAGGTCCAAGACAAAAAAAAGGTGATAACCTGAAAAATCAAAACTTCGAATGTGGTATAGAAATAAAAGGAAATGCAAGAGCTCCTTATTCTATTCGTTATTTTTTAACTGCAATTTTATTTGTACTTTTTGATATAGAAATAGTGTTTTTCTATCCGTATGCAGTTAATTTCAAACAATTTGGACTAGAAGGATTTTTTGCTATATTAACATTTGTTGCTGTATTCTTTGCTGGCTTTATCTATGTACTGAAAAGAGGTGCTTTGGATTGGAACAAATAAAAGTGGAAAATATTTTTTTAAAAAAATGTAAAAATGTCTGACAACAAACCAATAATAAATACAAATGCTCCTGCTCCTGATGGCTATCAAGGAGAAGGGTTTTTCGCAACAAAACTTTCGGATCTTATAGGTCTGGCAAGATCTTATTCTCTTTGGCCATTGCCATTTGCGACTTCCTGTTGCGGAATAGAGTTCATGGCTACCATGGCTCCCAATTATGATTTAGGAAGATTTGGTGGAGAAAGAATGAGTTTCTCACCAAGGCAAGCAGATGTACTGATAGTATGTGGCACAATTTCCAAAAAATTGGGACCGATACTGAAAGATATTTATCTTCAAATGGCAGAACCCAAATGGGTAATTGCCGTAGGTGCTTGTGCTTCTAGCGGAGGTATTTTCGACTCGTATTCTGTGCTTCAAGGGATTGATAAAATAATTCCGGTAGATGTCTATGTACCTGGTTGTGCACCTCGTCCGGAACAAATCCTAGATGGTTTTATGCAAGTACAGGAATTAGCTCAAAACGAAAGTTTGAGAAGAAGGGACTCCGAAGAATATAAAAAACTTTTGGAAAGTTATAATATCAAATAATTTCTAACAATTTTTCCATTTTTGGAAAATAAAAAGAAAAAATATGACCAACGAATATGTATTAGAAGCCATATCAAGAGAATTTCCAGAATCGGTTATATCTCATTTCGACTCTTATGGTATGCTAACTGTTGAAATAAAAAAAGAAGATATAAAAATGGTAATCCACCATCTGAAAGCTTCTATCCTAGATTTCCAATTTCTAACCGATATTACTGGAATACACTATCCGGACAACAAAGAGAGAGAGCTAGGTGTAATCTATCATTTGCATAATCTCATTTCGAATGTTAGGGTAAGATTAAAAACTTTCATGCCAAAACTGAACGCCGAGGTAGAAAGCATTACCGATTTGTATGCTGGAGCCAATTGGATGGAAAGAGAAACTTTTGATTTTTTCGGAATAAAGTTTAGAAACCACCCAGATCTCAGGATTATTTTGAATGACCCGGAATTGGGAGTGCATCCTATGTTGAAAGAATTTCCTCTGGAAGACCAAACCAGAACAGATAAAGATGATAAAATGTTCGGTAGATAATTATTAATGTTAAATTTTGAATGTTGATTTTTTGATTAAATTTTAAAAATACTCAACAAAACCAACAACAATTTATACCCAATCAAAAATAATGAAAGACAATACACTATCTAATATACTCGGACAATACGAAGCCAAAGAACAAATCGATGGTCAGTTATACACCCTTAATCTTGGTCCAACTCACCCTGCAACACATGGTATCTTCCAAAACATCCTAACTATGGATGGCGAAAGGATATTGCATTCCGAACAAACCGTAGGATATATACACCGTGCATTTGAAAAAATTTCTGAAAGAAGAAATTTCGCACAAATTACTACCCTTACCGATAGATTGAATTATTGTTCTGCTCCCATCAATAATATTGGTTGGCACATGACAGTAGAAAAACTCATAGGTTGCCAAGTACCAAAAAGAGTAGATTATATGCGAATTATCATGATGGAATTGGCAAGAATTGCCGATCATTTGGTTTGTAATTCGGTAATTGGGGTAGATACAGGAGCATTAACAGGGTTTACCTATGTTTTCCAAGACAGAGAAAGAATCTATGACCTATACGAACAAGTTTCCGGTGGTAGATTAACAACTAATATGGGTAGAATTGGTGGTTTTGAAAGAGATTTCTCTCCAAAATTTCACGAATTAATCAAAGCATTCATAAAAGAATTTCCTAAAAGATTTCAAGAATTTTGTACTCTTTTAGAAAGAAACAGAATATTCATGGACAGGACAATTGGTGCTGGATCTATTTCCGCAGAAAGAGCATTGAGCTACAGTTTTACCGGTCCCAACCTAAGAGCTGCCGGAGTAGATTATGATGTGAGAGTAGCACAACCGTATTCGTCTTATCAAGATTTTGATTTTACCATACCAATAGGTACCAATGGAGATACTTACGACAGATTTATGGTAAGACAACAAGAAATTTGGGAAAGTTTTGCATTAATAAAAAATGCCTATGAAAATCTTCCAGAAGGAGATTTCCATGCAGATTTACCGGATTTTTATCTTCCAGAAAAAGCAGATGTCTATACCAAAATGGAAGCCTTAATCTATCATTTCAAAATAGTAATGGCAGAAACAGAAATCCCAAGAGGAGAAGTCTATCATGCAGTAGAAGGAGGAAATGGAGAACTAGGATATTATTTGGTAAGTGATGGCGGTAGGAGTCCTTATAGATTGCATTTCCGCAGACCATGTTTTATCTATTACCAAGCATATCCCGAAATGATTACTGGCTCGGTAATTTCCGATGCCGTGGTTACATTGAGTTCTCTAAATGTAATTGCAGGAGAGTTAGATGCGTAAGAAATTATAAATGATGAATTTTAAATTTTAAATAATGAAAAATAAAAAATACGGTTCGCTTTCAGGAATAATTTTAATGATTGCACTTTCTATATTTTCATTAATTAAAAATATTAATTCTGAAAATGTTTGGAAAATTTCTGCTTCAGCAATTGGTGTAACAATTTTTGTTGCAATGTTTATATATTTTTCATTAAAATTAAGAAACAAAGAAATAAATTAGATATTATATACTTAAGTTTTAGAATTCAAAATCTAAAATTTAAAATTTAAAATTATAAATAAGTGAGTGAAATAGTTTTTAAACCAGAAACCTTAGAAAAGGTAAAAACAATAATTGCAAGATACCCGGAAGGGAAACAAAAATCTGCACTAATCCCTATTTTGCATATTGCACAAAAAGAATTTGGAGGTTGGTTAGCAGTTCCTGTTATGGATTATGTTGCAACAATACTCTCCATAAAACCAATAGAAGTATATGAAGTGGCCTCTTTCTATACCATGTTCAATATGAAACCAGTTGGGAAATTTGTATTGGAAGTCTGTAGAACAGGTCCTTGTATGGTAAGTGGAAGCGAAAAAATATTAGACCATATCCGTACCACACTTAATATAAAAGATGGAGAAACAACAGCCGATGGATTGTTTACCCTAAAACCTGCCGAATGTTTGGGTGCTTGTGGATATGCTCCAATGTTGCAGTTAGGAAAATTTTATCATGAAAATTTAACGATAGAAAAAGTAGATGAAATCCTTGAGCTTTGCAGACAAGGTTCAATCGCTTTGGATTAATACAAAAATAAATAATGAGTAATTTTATTGCCAAATATGAAATTAAAAACTTTAAGAAATTTGATTTTTTAGAGATAGATAATATTGGGCAAATAAATTTGATTACCGGAGATAATAATGTTGGAAAAACTTGTCTTTTAGAAAGCTTTTTGATAAATGATAACTTTCAAAAAACATTAGTACATCTAAATCATACATTGGCAAGAAGAGGTTTTTATTTTACTCCTCAACTAATTTTGGATAAAATTGAATTTCCAGATGGGAATTATTTTGAATATTTAGTTAAAGATATTACTTCTAGTATTCAGACAATCAGTATATTTAAGGACAATAAACAACTGAAATTAAATATTGAATTTGTTAATAAATTAGATATAAATAAAGAAGATTTAAAATTAGTAAACGAAAAAGCTGCAATAAAAAATGTAAAAGGATGGCTAAAACAGTCCATAAACAACTCCACTAAAGAATTGCAATACTTATATGAAGCAGAAATAACAGATAACGGAGAATACAATTACTATCCATTTATTTCATTTAACTTAAATTATAGTAATGATGTGCCAGATTTGTTACGAGAAATGGATAATTTAAGACAAGAAAGTGAAAGCAAAGCTTCAAGTATGAATTTCAATCACAAAAGAGAAGTTATAGATATAATAAATGAAATAACAAATGAGCAAATCAATGACTATCAATTAGTAACCGTTGGCTCTCAAAAAATGCTTGGAATTTCTTTTAAAAATATCAATAATGGAGATTTTTTACCAATTACTCAACTTGGCGATGGGTTTCAAAAAATTTTCAGATATGTAGTCGAAGTAATGTATGCAAAACAAAAAGGAGAAGACAGGATAATGATAGATGAAATAGACACAGGAATCCATTATAGTAAATTAGATAGTTTTTGGAAAACATTTGTGAAATTAATAGAAAAAACTGAAATACAAGTTTTTGCAACAACACATTCCAAAAGTTGTATAGACTCTTTTGTTGATGTATTAAATTCACAAAATAAAACAGATATTGGTAGGATTATTTCTTTGCAAGAAGAGAATGATTCAATAAAGTCTTATACATATACCATAGAGAAACTAAATACAAATTTTGATTATCGTGGATAGAAAAGTAATGATTGTTGTTGAGGGAATTAATGATATGATTTTTCTTAAAGATTTTATCAGCGTTCATTTTGATTATCAATTAAAATCAAATATTAAAAATAATTCCACAATAGAAATTGAATTAATTTCTGGAAATGACACCATAATTATTCAACAGATATTCGGAAATAGTCCAGATGAAAATATTTTAAAAAATTTAAAACAAAAAATTAATTCTTATCAACCAAATGATGTTATATACATTTTTGATGCTGATTTGGATTATAATGAAACAAAGAAAAAAATAAAGCAGACTTTTAGTCTTATCAATGAAAATATTGTATATTTATTTCCAAATAATAGAGATGCAGGAGATTTGGAATGTTTATTAGAAAATATAGCAAAAAAAGTTGAAATATTAGACTGTTGGGAGAGTTTTGAAAATTGCTTAGTTGAGATTTCAACAATAGAAGTATCTATTCCTGCTAAAAAATCTAAAATACATACTTATTTAGAAACATTGGAACCGAACACAAAATTAGGCAAACAAAATTGCAAGGAAATTAATAGAAATTATAAGGATATTGAAAAATGGAATATAAAAGACACAAAATCTGACTATATTAATAGTTTACTATCTTTTTTAAATAAATATATTATCAAAAAATAATGAGTAAAAAACTTTTACTTAAAGACGCACACATCGAAGGTATTCGTTATTTTGATGTGTATAGAAAACAAGGTGGTTATGATGCGGTTGAAAAAGCCCTAAAAATGACTACCGATGAAGTACTGGAAGAGGTGAAATCTTCCGGACTTAGAGGTCGTGGTGGTGCTGGTTTTCCTACCGGTCTCAAATGGAGTTTTCTAGCAAAACCCGAAGGCATACCTAGACATTTGGTGGTAAATGCAGACGAGTCCGAACCTGGTACTTTCAAAGATAGATACCTAATGGAATTTATCCCTCATCTATTGATAGAGGGAATGATAATCTCTTCTTATACACTAGGTTCCAACCTTTCCTATATATATATCCGAGGAGAATATTCGTGGATACCTGATATTTTGGAAGAGGCAATTGAAGAAGCTAAAAAGGCTGGTTTTCTAGGCAAAAATATTTTGGGTTCTGGTTTCGATTTGGAAATATTCGTTCAAAGAGGTGCCGGTGCATATATCTGTGGCGAAGAAACAGCATTGCTGGAATCGCTAGAAGGTAAAAGAGGAAACCCAAGAATAAAACCGCCTTTTCCTGCGGTAAAAGGTTTGTGGGGAAGACCAACAGTGGTTAATAATGTTGAGTCCATTGCAGCAGTTGTACCAATCATTAATATGACAGGTGCAGAATATGCTAAAATAGGCGTTGGAAGATCAACAGGTACTAAATTAATCTCTGCTTGTGGTAATATAAATAGACCTGGGGTATATGAAATTGATATGACCATCACCGTGGAAGAATTTTTGTATTCCGACGAATATTGTGGTGGTATTCCTAACGGAAAGAGATTAAAAGCTTGTATTCCTGGAGGTAGTTCGGTGCCTATTGTACCAGCAAATCTATTACTAAAAACGATAAGTGGCGAACCTAGATATATGAATTACGAATCCCTTGCAGATGGTGGTTTTGCTACCGGTACTATGATGGGTTCCGGAGGATTTATAGTGTTAGATGAAGATCAATCCGTGGTAGAACATACCTTGACCTTGGCAAGATTTTACGCACACGAAAGTTGTGGACAATGTACCCCATGTAGAGAAGGAACAGGTTGGATGTATAGAATTTTGAAAAAAATATATGCTGGTAAAGGTACTATGGCAGATATAGATTTGTTGTGGGATGTGCAAAGAAAAATTGAAGGTAATACAATCTGCCCACTTGGAGACGCTGCTGCTTGGCCTGTTGCAGCTGCAATCAGACATTTCAGAGATGAATTTGAATGGTATGTGAAAAACCCAGAACTCAGCCAAACTCAAAATTTCGGATTAGCACATTATGCAGATCCTATTGTTACAACTGTTAATAACTAATTTAAAATGAAAAAAATAATAATCGCTTGTTTTAGTCTATTTGTTATTTCAAATTCCATGGCTCAAACTTCTAATTCCGAAGAAAATTCATTAACCAAAAAAGGTAAAATATTTTTATTCTGGGGTTGGAATAGAGCGGTATATTCCGACTCGGACATACATTTCAAAGGAAATGGTTACGATTTTACATTACAAAATGTTGTAGCTCACGACAGACCTACTGCTATTAGTTTCAATGATTATTTGAAACCTGACAGAGTTACAATACCACAAACCAATGCAAGAATTGGATATTTTATAAAAGATAATGTAGCAATAGTCCTAGGTTTGGACCACATGAAATATGTGATGGATCAAAATCAAAATGCCGGTTTCAAAGGAACTATTTCCGATCCAACTTATGCAGCAATGGTACAACCAGGACAAGTAGTAAATCTAACTGATGAAAAATTCCTTACCTTTGAACACACTGATGGTTTGAACTATATCAACATAGGTGCAGAAAGATTTGAAAACCTATACAGAACCAAAGGATTTGATTTGGAATTTTCCTACGGTGCTGGTCTAGGTGCGTTGTTGCCAAAGACCAATGCAAAATTATTCGGAAACGATAGAAGCGATAGATTTCATTTAGCTGGATTTGGTGCAGATGTTAGGACAAGTTTTAATGCCATATTTGCCAATCATATCCTATTGAGATTAGAAGGAAAAGTAGGATATATCAATATGCCCGACATAAAAACAACCCTCAACAATCAACCGGACAAGGCTTCGCAAGATTTTTTCTTTGCACAAGCCAATCTAGGGATAGGGTATATATTTGGTTTTTCCAAAAAGAAATAATGGACAAAGCTTTAGCATAAATTATTATGAGCGAAGAAATAAAAAAAGTGAAAATTACCATCGATGGCAAAACAACAGAAGTCTTGCCTGGTACAACAATATTGGAAGCTGCAAGACAAATTGGTGGAGAGGTTACTCCTGCTGCTATGTGCTATTACCAACCTTTGGAACAAAGTGGAGGTAGATGCAGAACTTGTCTTGTAGAAGTTTCCAAAGGCTCCGAAGCCGATCCTAGACCTATGCCAAAATTGGTAGCAAGTTGCAGAACTGCTGTTATGGACGGAATGGAAGTAAAAAATAATTCCTCGGAAAAAGCCGTAGAAGCTCACAAAGCTGTTACTGAATTCTTGTTGATAAACCACCCTTTGGATTGCCCTGTTTGCGACCAGGCTGGAGAATGTCATCTTCAAGATTTGAGCTACGAACACGGTTTGCAAGAAACCAGAACCGAATTCGAAAGAAGAACTTTCGATGCCGATGATATTGGTCCAAACATCAAACTCAATATGAATAGATGTATTTTGTGTGCAAGATGCGTTTTACTTGCAGGACAACTTACCGAAGAAAGAGAACATGGTATATTGAATAGAGGTTGGGAAGCAGAAATTTCTACTAATTTGAACAAAGCTCTTCATCATGATTTTATTGGAAATATAATAGATGTTTGTCCTGTTGGAGCTTTGACAGATAGAACTTCAAGATTCAAACAAAGAGTATGGTTTACCAAACCAATGAATGCAACTTGCAAATGCAACAAATGCTCCGGAAATGCTGTTCTTTGGATGAAAGGTGAAGAAATTGTAAGGGTTACCGCCAGAAAAGACCAATGGGGAGAAGTGCAAGAATGGATATGTAATGAATGTAGATTCGAGAAAAAAGATACTGCGCTTTGGACTATCGAAGGACCTAGACATATTGATAGACATTCGGTAATTTCACTCAACCATTATCAAAAAGCCGAAGAATATCCAAGGCATCTAGACAATGCCAGTGCCAAAGAACTCAGTAGAAAAGACGATGAAATCATTCAAAATCTATTGGACAACAACAAGCTACTGGATCAATAATTTTTTTAGAATTGATTTTTTAGTTTAAATTTTTTAAAACGAACATTTACAAAAATGGAATTACTTACTTTTAAAATAATATTAGTACTCTGCTTATTTCTTTTAGCACTTACAGTAGCTGCCTACTCAACTTGGGGAGAAAGAAAGGTTGCTGCTTTCATCCAAGATAGGCTTGGTCCTAATAGAGCAGGAATTTTTGGATTATTGCAACCATTGGCAGATGGAGGGAAATTCTTTTTCAAAGAAGATTTTACCCCCAATTCTGCAGAAAAATTCTTGTTTATCCTTGGTCCTTCTATGGTTATGTTTATCTCGTTGATTACTGGAGCGGTAATTCCTTGGGGAAAACCAATTATGATAGCAGGACAATCCTTTGATTTGCAGGTTGCAAACTTGGATATTGGTGTATTGTACATCATGGGTTTGGCATCTGTATCGGTGTATGGAATGATGATTGGTGGTTGGGCTTCCAATAACAAATATTCTTTGATGGGAGCTGTAAGAGCTTCGTCCCAAATGATTTCTTATGAATTGGCAATGGGATTGGCACTGTTAGCAATCATTATGTTGAGTGGTTCCTTGAATTTAAAAGAAATTGTTGACCAACAAAGTACAGGTAAAATTTGGGGAGTTATCCCAACTATTTCCGGAATGAATTGGAATATTTTTTACCAACCTTTTGCTTTTTTAATATTTTTTGTTGCAGCAATGGCGGAGTGTAACAGACATCCTTTTGATTTGCCAGAATGTGAGTCGGAGCTTGTAAACGGATATTTTACAGAATATTCTTCCATGAAATTAGGATTGTATATGTTTGGCGAATATGTTAATATGTTTATTTCCAATGCATTAATGACAGTTTTGTTTTTCGGTGGATACAACTACCCAGGAATAGAATGGGTAACAAGTAATTGGGGAGACAATGTAGCAGCAATACTATCAATAATTGTATTTTTGAGTAAAACATTTTTTGGTATTTTTGTATTTATGTGGATTAGATGGACATTGCCAAGGTTTCGATATGACCAATTGATGCACTTGGGCTGGAAAAAATTAATTCCT
>JAFDZJ010000262.1 GCA_018266965.1 Bacteroidota bacterium | reverse complement strand
CGGAAATTTTGTATATCATCTAACTGAAACGAGCTGACTTCCAGTACATAGTAATCATGATTTTCATCTGCTACTTGCTTGGCAAAACTTTTACCAATATTACCACCCAAACCAACATTGAAATTGTCATTAACCAAGGTATGATAGATAAGTGAAGTTGTGGTAGTTTTTCCATTGCTTCCCGTAATAGCAATTATTTTGGCATTGGTAAACTCAGAAGCAAATTCTATTTCCGATGAAATCCTAATCCCCTTGTCATTTATTTTTTGGATAATGGCTGCTTTTTTCGGAATACCGGGAGATTTTATTACCCAATCGGCATTTAGGATTAATGCTTCGGTGTGGGTGTTCTCTTCAAAATCTATATTGTTTTCTATTAACAGGTTTTTGTATTTTTCACGGATGGCACCTTTGTCGGATAGAAATACTTCTAATCCTTTTTTCTTGGCAAGATAGGCTGCACCGAAACCACTTTCGCCGCCTCCTAATATGACAATCCTACCTTTTTTGCCTTGCAAAAATTGTTGTACTTTGTCGGAATATTTATGATTATTTTCCAAAGGAATTGTTTTTTATGTATTGTTTATTCTATCTTAATTTCAAAGTTATCAGACATATTATTGCCAACATTACTCCAATGATTATCATTCTATTGACAATTTTACTTTCATGAAACCCACTTTTTTGGTAATGGTGATGCAGAGGCGACATTTTGAATAGCCTGTTGTTTTGTGCATATTCCAATCCGTATTTCTTTTTTCTGTATTTGAAAACCAATACTTGTAGTACTACGGACAGATTTTCTACTAAAAATATCCCACATAATACAGGGATTAATAATTCTTTCCTAAGGATAATTGCTAAAACTGCAATTACACCTCCCAACATAAGAGAACCTGTATCTCCCATGAATACTTGTGCAGGGTAAGTATTGTACCACAAAAACCCAATTACCGCACCCACCATTGCTATTGCAAATATGGTTGTTTCGCCCATGTTTGGTAAAAACATGATGTTGAGGTAGTCGGCAAAGATGATGTTTCCGGATACATACGCCAAAAAGGCCAAAGTCAAAAGGATAATTGTACTTGTCCCAGCAGCAAGTCCATCGATACCATCGGTAATATTAGCACCATTGGAAACTGCTGTTACTATGAAAATAACAATTGGTATAAATACTATCCACGCCCAATCATGAGCCTCTTTGTCGTCCATCCAAAATAATATTCCGCTATAATCGAACTCGTTGTTTTTTGCAAAAGGTACGGTAGAAACGGTTATTTTTTCGGTGGGCATAAAGTTTGCTTCCACATGATTTCTATTGACAATTTTTGCATCTGCATATTTTCTCTTTACTGTAATATCCGGATGAAAATACATTGTAATTCCAACAATAAGTCCAAGTCCGACCTGTCCCACAATTTTGAATTTGCCACTCAGTCCATCTTTATTTTTTTTAATTTTTTTAAGATAATCATCAAGGTAACCTATTGCACCCATCCATATTACGGTTGCTATAAGAAGTACAATATATACATTGAGTATCCTTGTAAATAAAATTACCGGGATAAGTGTGGCGATTATTATTATCAAACCACCCATGGTAGGAGTGCCTTGTTTTTCTTTTTGTCCTTCTAGTCCTAGGTCTCTTACCAATTCTCCCATTTGTTTTTTTCTTAGGATTTCAATTATTTTTTTTCCATAGACCATTGCTATGAATAAAGATAAAAGTACCGCCATTCCTGCTCGGAAGGAGATATATTTGAAGAGATTCATTCCTGGGATATGAATTCCGTTGTGATAAAGATATTCGTATAGATAGTATAACATGAGGTTAAGTTTGAAGTTAAGATTAAGTTATTTTCCCATAAGTTCTAAAAGTTGTAGGGTTGTTTCCCTATCGTCGAAATGGTGTTTTACTCCTTCGATTTCTTGGTAGGTTTCGTGTCCTTTTCCGGCAATTACAATTATATCTTTGGGTTCTGCGAATTTTATTGCCATTTTTATGGCTTCTTTTCTGTCCGGAATACTTGTGTATTTACTGAAATATTGAGGTTCCACTCCTGCTTCTATTTCTTTTATAATTGTATTTGGATTTTCGGTTCTAGGGTTATCGGAAGTTATGATAGCTAGTGTGGATTTTCGAGTTGCAATTTTCCCCATTTCTGGTCTTTTGCCATGATCTCTATCTCCACCACAACCAAATACTGTTATTAGTCTTTCATTTTTTGTTCTTATCTCATTTACAGAATCCAAAATGTTTTCTAGTGCATCTGGAGTATGTGCATAATCTATAATAAAAATAATTCCAGATGTAGAAATTAAAGTTTCAAATCTTCCTTGTACTCTTTTCAATTCGGATATTGCTTTTAGAATATCATTTTTGTCAAATCCTAATTCTGATGCTATTGCAAATACTAGTAATAGATTATACACATTGAATTTACCAGTAAGAGTTGTCCAAAATTCTGTCCCATTAAAATTTAATAACATTCCGTTGAAATCCAATTCCAAAGCTTTTCCATGGTAATCTGCCAAAGTTTTCTGTGCATAGGATACTTTTTTGGCTATACTATTTTGCAACATTACTTTACCGTTTCTGTCATCGATATTGGTAATGGCAATAGCTGATGCTGGTAATTCATCAAAAAATCTTTTCTTTACTTTCAGATATTCGTCAAAAGATTTATGATAGTCCAAATGGTCGTGTGTAATGTTAGTAAATCCTCCAATTGCAAAATGAAGACCTTGTGTCCTATTTTGATGAATCCCGTGAGAAGAAACCTCCATAAAAGCATATTGACAGCCTTTTTCTACCGCTTTTGCAAGAATTTCATTTATCCTAATAATATCTGGTGTTGTATGTGTAGATGGAAAAACTTCTGTTGCTATTCTGTATTCAACCGTAGAAATAAGTGCACAAGAAAATCCCAACTTTACAAATACATCATATAATAATGTTGTTGAGCTGGTTTTGCCATTGGTACCAGTAATCCCGATTAGTTGTAATTTGGTGGAGGGGTTGTCGTAGAAATTAGCAGCCAATTTTCCCAAGGTAATTGTAGTATCTGCTACCACTAAATAGGCAACGCTTTCAATTATTTTTTTCGGAAGTGTTTGGCATACAATTAGTTTTGCACCTTTTTCAATAACATCGTTTATATATTGGTGTCCATCGGTATGGGTTCCTACCAATGCGACAAAAGCAGCGTTTTCTGTAATCTTTCTGCTATCTATAACCAAAGAATCAATTGAGTTTTTTTCGTCCCCAATGAATTCTAAATAAGCAATATTTTTTATTAAATCTTTTATCAACATGACCATTTAGTTTTGCAATCGAAGATATATTCTTTGATTTTTTTTAATAATTGTTCCCACGGTTGGAAACTGCTCTATTATTTTTCCAACACCTTTATAATCTACACTATATCCCAAATTTTCTATTTGTGGAATTGTGTTTTTACCTATCAGTCCTACCAGATTAGGCATTTGGTTGTTGGAGATGGTTATTTTTGTATTTGGTTCTACAAGTTTTCCTAAATCTACTTTTTTGTCCACCAGTACATCTTTTTCTATATTTTGAGGTGTTTTCAGGAAAGTTTTCCCGGCAATTTCTTTAAAAACAGGTGCGGCAACTGTACCACCATAGAAACCCTTTGCAACATCTGGTTCGCTAACCATTACATAGCAAGTGTATTTCGGTTTGTCAGCAGGGAAGAAACCGGCAAAAGATGCACGGTATTTCATTTTTCCGGGAAGCCAATATTCAAATCTTGCTGTACCTGTTTTTCCTGCCATTTTTAGATTTGGTGTAAAAATACTTTTGGCAGTACCTTTTTCCACTGCTTTTGTTAGGGCATGGGTCATCATTTTTATAGCATTATCGGAAGCCATTTTATTAACCATTACTTCTGGTTTGGCTTCATAAGTAATTTTACCATCTTGCATTACCTTATCTATAAATAATGGTTTCAACATTTTTCCTCCATTGGCAATACCGTTGTAGAAAGTTGCCAATTGCAACAAATTGAAATTGGTGGAATATCCATAAGCGATGGAGGCAAGCGTTGCTGCATTCCATCTTTTGTGATTCGGTGTGTAGATAAAAGGTTTGGTAACTCCGGGAAGTTCCAAATCCATTTTGTCGAACATTTTCCATTTTTTAAGATGGTCCAAGAAAATATTTGGATTGGAAGCGTAGTATTTTGTTATAAGTTTTGCGGTGCCTACATTGCTGGATTTTGCAAGTACATCAGAAATTTCATAAGTTCCACCACCGTGTCCATCATTTATTTTTTGTCCAGCATACACCCAGGAGCCATTGCCTACATTTACAGTTGTGTTTTCATCTATAAATCCATCGTCCATTGCAGCGAGAAGAGAAATTGTTTTGAAGGTTGAACCCGGTTCTATTCCGTCTTTTAATATGTAGTTATAAGCATCTGCATATACTCCGGGAGCTGTTCTTTTTAGGTTGACCATTGCTCTTACCTTTCCGGTATTGGTTTCTATAACTATTACACTTCCATGTTCGGCATCGAAATTAATGAGTTGTTTTTCCAAAGCAGAATTAGCAATATCTTGTATTCTTAGGTCGAGAGTAGTATATACATCTTGTCCATCTATTGGTTCTTTTACTTTCCAATAGTCAATTGGTTTCCATTCCGAAGAGTTTACTCTTTGTTCGTATCTGCTTCCATTGGTTCCGGAAAGGTATTTGGAAAAAGCAGCTTCTAGTCCGGATTTGTATTCTCCATCGTCCATACCAATTGTTCCGGCTCCAATTTCTGTTGTTGCCAGTTCTCTTTTGAATTTTCTATCTACAATAAATCCTCCTTTGTGTTTTCCTTTTATGAAAATTGGAAAATTCCTAATCCTGTCGTATTGGTCGAAGTCCAGTCCTTTTACCAAGCTGTAATATTGATTTTTTTTCGTTTTTTGTTGATCTAGTATTTGTCGATAGTAATTTCTCGGTTTTCCAAAAAGTTTGTTGAGAGAGTCGGTTAGAGGTCCAATGTGTTTGGAATAGGTAGTGTCTTTTACTGTTTTGAAATCCAAGTAGATGTCATACCTCATCACAGTAGTTGCCAAGATACTCCCATCGGAAGCATAGAGGTTGCCTCTTGCAGCTTTTAGGGTGGCTTCTCTATAATTTTTATTAATATAATTATTTTTTATTTCCTCTACATTGGTGTGTTGTAATTGTATAATTCTGAAGAAAAATGCCACAAACGAAATAATGACTACCCCCGTGAAGAGATAGCCCCATTTGAGGGTGTTTCTGCGTTTTACTTCAAAATTATTTTGCACTGCCATTGTCTTTTGTACTATCTAGTTTTATTAATATTTTGTGAGGATGTCTGTCCAAAGACATCAGGGAGTCGTTTACCATTTCTTTACTCAACTCGGATTCCATTCTTACCTTTATCAATTTGCTTTGTGCGTAGGCATTTCTGGATTTGTATTCTTCTGTTTTTTCTTTTAAATCATTGACCAATTCTATTTTTTTACTAACCAAATGATTGCTATAAATAATGACTAATAACAACACGAAAAGCAATATGTAGTACTTGTAATGTATGGTTACTTCATCACGATTTAGGAAATTCCCTTTGATGATATCAACAAAGGTTAATTTCTTTTGTGGCTTATATGTATTTTTCTTTGCCAATGATTTTCTTGTTTATAATTTTATTCCTGTTCTTAGTTTTGCACTTCTTGCTCTTGGATTTGTTTCTATTTCTTCTGGGTTTGGGATAGTTGCTTTACTTTGTAGCAATTCAAAAGATTTAGAATAATTTCCATAGATATCCCTTGTTGGTTCTCCGTCGAACATTCCGTTTTTTAAAAATCTTTTTACCAGTCTGTCCTCCAAAGAGTGATAAGAAATTACTACCAATCTTCCTTTTGGGTTGAGGATGTTGTAGGCCTGTTGCAGCATTTCTTTTAGCACCTCCAATTCTTGGTTAACCTCTATCCTAATTGCCTGAAAAATCTGTGCAAAAAACTTATTTTGTTTGTGAGCAGGAATATAGCTGAATACTTTTTTCAGATCATCGGTAGTTTCTATACTATTAGTTTTTCTAGCATGAACTATTTCTCTTGCCAATTTCCTAGACTCTCGTAATTCTCCATAATAATATAAAAGATTAGCCAATTGTTCTTCCTCGTAGTCATTCACTATTTTTTTTGCATCCAAACTTTGCATGGTGTTCATTCTCATATCAAGCGGTGCATTTGATCTAATGGAAAATCCTCTTTCGGCTTCATCAAACTGGTGGGAGGAAACTCCTAAATCTGCCAAAATTCCATCAACTTTCGGAAATCCATACATAAGCATTGAGTTTTCCAAGAATCTAAAATTTTGATTAACCATCGTGAATCTAGAATCATCAATTGCATTTTCTAGTGCATCTAAATCTTGATCGAAAGAAAATAATTTTCCTTTTGCGGATAATCTTTTTAGTATCTCTTTGGAATGTCCACCGCCACCAAAAGTACAATCCACATAGACTCCATCGGGATTGGTAACCAAGTCGTCCACGCTTTTCATTAGTAATACCGGATTGTGATAGCTAGTGTCCAAAATTTTATTTTATTTAATGAATAATTGTTTTTTTATCTTTTCTAAATTTCAGAAAACTTATTCTGTCTCGAAATCTATATCGCCCATTACTTCTTCCGCTAGCGAAGAAAAGCTACTTTCGGAAGTGCTGATGAAATTTTCAAAAGCTGCTTTGTCCCAAATTTCAAAAATATCTCCCGCACCACTTATCACTATATCTTTGCAAAGCTGGGCGTGAAGTTTCAAATCTTTTGGAATTTGTATCCTGTCCGAAGAGTCCAACTCTACACTCTTTACTCCGGCGGTAAATAGTCTTATGAAATCTGCATTTTTTTTCACAAACCTATTTAGCCCACCTATCTTTGACATTATTTTTTTCCAAGGCTCGGCTGGATAAACTTCCAAACAATTTTGGTGTACCGCTCTTTTGATTACAAAAGTTTTTTCTTCTGTAATTTTCAACGCTTTCATCAATGCCGAAGGGAATTTTAGCCTCCCTTTGTCATCAATTTTACACTCATATGTTTCGTAGAAATTCATCATTTGATACAAAATTATATATTTATTTCTATATTCCTCCCACTTTTTCCCACTTTTTGACTTATTGTTGATAAGTTTTATTGAAAATTTAAACTTGTAAAAACAGCAATATATTCGCAGAGACCCATTATTAGTCATTTTTTTGAATGTTGTAACCCGATATTTTTCATCGTTTCTTTCTTGTTAAAATTTAGAATAAATAATGAAAATACTTTTACCTCGAAACGATAATCTTGTGGACTTGCTTTCAAAATGATTAATTTTGCCAAACTGAAAATATAAACATGTTAGAAGATAAAAACTTTTCAAAAACACCAATCGCTTCTCTTGGAGAATTTGGATTAATCGACCGACTTATTGAGCCATTTACAATAAAAAATGAATCTTCCGAAAATTCCATAGGAGATGATTGTGCTATCATCAATCCATTGGGAAAGAAAATAGTGATTTCTACAGATTTTCTTACAGAAGGGGTGCATTTCAATTTGGGTTATGTTCCACTAAAACATCTTGGTTACAAGTCTGTTGTTGTCAATATTAGTGATATTGCTGCCATGAATGCTACGCCAACACAAATCTTGGTTTCCATAGCGGTATCCAATAGATTTCCTGTTGAGGCTTTGGAAGAAATATATGCTGGGATAAAACTTGCGTGTGATCGATATAGTATAGATTTGGTAGGAGGAGATACTGCAAGTTCCAACGCTGGTTTGGTAATTAATATTACTGCAATTGGATTGGCAAATGATGAAGAAATAGTAAAAAGAGCGGGTGCAAAAGTCAATGATTTGGTGGTGGTAACAGGAGATTTGGGAGCTGCCTATCTGGGACTCCAGATTTTGGAGAGAGAACATTCCGTTTTTCTTGCCAATCCCAATATGCAACCAGAAATGGAGGGCTACGATTATATTTTGGAAAGGCAACTAAAACCTGAAGCCAGAACTGATGTGAAAAAATCTCTGGAAGATTTGGGAATTACTCCAACTTCTATGATTGATATTTCCGATGGGTTGGCTTCTGAAATTTTGCATGTTTCCAAACAGTCCAAAGTTGGATTTAGGATTTATGAAGACAGGATTCCAATGGACTCACTAACTGTAACTACTGCAGAAGAGTTGAATCTGAATCCAATAGTTTGTGCTATGAATGGAGGAGAAGATTATGAACTGCTTATGACAGTTTCGCCAAACGATTTTGAGAAAATCAAAAACCATCCGGATTTTACCATTATCGGTCATGTTGTTGATGAGCAACAAGGAAATTTCCTAGTGCTAAAAGGTAGCCAAGAGTTGTCCCAAATTACCGCTCAGGGTTGGAATGTTTTTGGGGATTGATTTTTTTTAAATTAATACTATCTACTTTTTTTCTGTAGGCAACTTTTCTATGTAGCCATCGTAAGAAATAGGTTGCCTATCGTTGGAGTCAATAGAAACCATAGCGGATCCCGAAGGATAAATTTCTATGTAAATTTTTGAAATCGTTCTTACATCATTTGGCACGATAGTAAAAACAGTTTTATTTTTTTTACCACTGGATTGTGTCATACTAAAATCTTTGGAAACAAATCTGAAAGAAACCTGGTCTGTATTGATGGGTGCTTGATAAGATCGTCCAAAATAGGGTAGTACTACCGAAATTTCATTTTTTTTGAATGAAATCCCATAACCGTTGTCCAAATCCAAAACCCTTGTTGCTGTTGCGTTTGGAATAGCGTTGATGGAGTTGATGACAGCATAGTTGGTAGGATTGGCTCTTTTTGCCACGAATACAAATTCTTTTGTCTGCACAACATTGGCAAGATCTTGTGGTTGCATATAGATTTGCGAGGTACAGCTTTGTAAAAAGAATAAAAATAGTACCAATAATACGATTGACTTTTTCATGATATAAAATAATTTTTGTTGTAAAATAATTTTTTTGATTTTTAGGAGTAACAACCATCAAATTTTGTGCTAAAAAAGGGGGGATAATTAAATTTTTTACTACAAATCTATTTTTAAATTTTCCTGATATTTCGTTCTTGGTTCTTCCACAAGGAACAATTCCAATTCCTTTTTGTCATTGAATCCTCCTACTTTTTGGCGATAAGAAGAGATAACTTTGGGGTTTGATAATTGTAACTAGTTAGTTATCAGTTTTAATTGTTTCAAAATGTGGAAAATATGATCCTTTGGTTTTTCGGACTCTTCAAAATGCTTTTTCTCATCATCCCACAAATAATTAATTAGAGTTCTTAAATTTTCAATATCTTTAGAACTTAATATTGTTTTGTATTTGATTTTTTCAATATCAAATTTACTTTTTTCAATCCAATGATTATTTTCGAGTAAATTACTAATTCCACCTTGCAAAGTTTTACCATTTTCAAATCCAAGAATTTGAAAACTTTCTAATATGTCATCGTTTGGGGAAATTGTATATCCCTCATCTGTATAAAATATGTATTTAAACATTTTGGTTAGTTTTTTATTTCAAATATATTTCGTCTCTAATATAGCTATTATTCAACCAAAAGCAATGTTTTGTGTATTCCATTTGTTTCGTCAAATTGTCTTTTTTCGGCAAAGGATAAGTGTCCAAAGCATTTGTTGCGTGAGGTCGAACGTGAGAAATTGAACTGAATTTTTTGCTAGGAAAGTTCGTGAAACGAACTTCCTTACCATTTTTATCTGTTTTAATTTCTTTAACAATTTCTCCTTTTGCAACAATTTGTTGAGTTTTTGTCCAAACTTTTTCAACTTCGAGTAGATCAGAATACGGCATATTCCAAAATT
>JAFDZJ010000261.1 GCA_018266965.1 Bacteroidota bacterium | reverse complement strand
GGTGCTTCCTTCAATTTCAAATTGATCAATTCCTGATGATGTACCCAGTAAAATAACTTTTTTAGGTTTTATAATCTTTAAAAAATCTAATGTGAGATTTTTACATTCTGAAAGAATATCAATTTCTTTTAGTTTTCTTATATCAGTGAATTTTTTGGAAGGAAAATATACATAATTCATATAATTGAAGTTTAAGTCTAAATCATCAATTAATTTCAGTTTCATTAACTGTTTAATTACTTTCCAATTAGTTTTGTATCCATTCCAGCTAGTATTGCCATTTAGAAATTTTTCAGCAGTCATTGAAACTTTTACTTTTGTTTCGACCTTTTTTGTTGGAAAGCTGTTTTTATCATAAGGATTAAGGGCTAAAATTAAAGTATCACTATCCATTTCATAAGGTTTCTGAAAAGCATAGTAATCTAAACCATAATCTTCTGCAATAGCATTACATTTCACAACTGCTTTTTCAGCCCAATTTTGTACTTCTATATCATAATTTTGAAATTTAATTTCCATATTTTAAGTACTACTTATTAAACGTATATTTCGTTGTATCGCTACCTTCTGTATTTACCAAAACCAATTCATTTTCGGACAAACTTGCAACAACATAAATAAGTATATCATTTTGTGTGTTTTTTGTGGTAATTTTCTTATTGTTTTCATCAACAGAATAGGTGTAATTGTCGGTGTCGGTTACACAATTATTATTGACAACTGAACGATGGTTTTCAGCCAGTTTTTTATCCGTTCCAAAAACAAAGTTTCCAAGATTTGGACATGGTGAAGAAACTTGAATAGTATTTCCGTTGCTTTCTTTTTTCACAATTGTCCATGTTCCAATAATTTGTTGATTAATGGTGTTTTGTTGGCTATTGTCATCGTCTCGGTCTTCTCCACAAGATAATAGCATGAATAATGGTAATGCTCCTAAAAATAATTTTCTTTTCATATTTTCTATTTTTTTTCAATTACAAAATAAGAGCTACTGCATTTTCCTTCGTTCACTTCAATGTTGTACTTTATCTGAAACGCATTTGCAATTTCTTTTGGTCTTGGTTCTCCACTTCTATCTGAAATTACAATTTCCACACTCATTCCTTTCACTACTTTTTCGCTGTCTTTTTTAGCAGTTACTTTCCAAAGTTTTGCCATTTTATCTGTTTTTTAATTGTTGAATTCTTATTTGTACTCTTTCGAAAATCGTTTCGTCGAAATCGTTGTAAATATCTCTTATTTCTTCCGAATCTTTTTTAAATTCATTAATATTCAGATTGAATAAGATTTGTCCAAACCTTTGATTTGGATTCTCTTTACAATAATTTGCATTGATATTTAGTATTTCTTGTTTCGCTTCATTCATTATGATGCAAATATAAATTTTAAAACAGACAAAATATGTCTGTTTATTATTTGAAATCAAAAATTATTGAAATAAATTAAATCTTAGAAAAAATTTCTTCTGAAACGGAATTTTGGTAATATTTCTGTTAATGATTTATTGACACATTTTACATTTTGAGTATTAGCGTATAGTTTTCATTTTCAGAAATTAAATTTATAACTACAAATGCAAACCAAGTTATAAATAATATTTTATAAAAAATTAATCGAAATTTTCTACCGAAACAGTTCCGTCGGCTTCTATATCTTTTAACTTCACCATTTCAATGGTATTGATTGATGCTTCGTGAAAAGGTTTTTGTACCCGAACATAATTTTCTGTAAAACCAAACATCATTCCATCTTTGTTTTCGTGTTCCCAAAGTACGGGTAGTATTTTCCCCAATTGAGATTGGTAAAAAGCAACTTTCTTTTTCTCGGAAAGTATCCTGAGCATTTTGTTTCTTTTTTTTCTTTCTGCTATGGGTACTACACCTTCCATATCCGATGCTTCGGTATTTTCTCTTTCGGAATAAGTGAAAACATGAAGATAGGATATAGGTAATTCATTAAGATAATTATAAGTTTGGAAAAATTCTTCTTCTGTTTCTCCTGGAAATCCAACAATAACATCAACACCTATGGCACAATCTGGCATTATTTCTCGGATTTTAGTAATCCTATCGGTATATAATTGAGTAAGATACCTCCTTTTCATTTTTTTCAAAAGAGTATCACTTCCACTTTGTAGTGGGATATGAAAATGAGGAACAAATCTTTTGGATTTGGCAACCAATTCTATACTTTCGTCTTTTAGTAGGTTGGGTTCAATAGAAGAAATCCTTATTCTTTCTATTCCTTCAACTTTGTTAAGCTCGGTTATGAGGTCTAAAAATGTATGTTCATGTTTTTTATTGCCAAATTCGCCTTTGCCATAATCACCAATATTAACACCTGTTAGGACTATTTCTTTAATGTTTTTAGCTGCAATTTCTGTAGCATTTTTCACAACATTTTCTATGGTATCGGATCTAGAAATCCCTCTTGCCAAAGGAATTGTACAATAGGTACACTTGTAATCGCAACCATCTTGCACTTTCAGAAAAGCTCTTGTCCTATCTCCAATGGAATAACTACCGATAAAAAAATCTGCTTCTTCCACTTCACAAGAATGGATAACACCTTGATTTTCAGCTTTTTTTAATTCGTCCAAATATCTTGGTATATTAAATTTTTCTCTCGCTCCCAATACCAAATCCACACCTTCTATTTTGGAAATTTCTTCCGGTTTTAGTTGTGCATAGCAACCAATAATAACAACCAACCCGTTTGAATTAGCTTTCAAAGCTCTTTTTACATGGAGTTTGCACTCTTTGTCAGCAGTTTCGGTTACAGAACAGGTATTGATAACATATACATCTGCCGGATCTTCAAAATTTACTTTTTCGTAACCATTATCTGTTAATTGTCTGGCGATAGTAGAGGTTTCTGCAAAATTCAATTTGCAACCGAGTGTATGATATGCAGCTTTTTTAGTGGACATGTTGTATTAATGAAAAAATCGATTGCAAAGGTAAGGATTTTATGATGATTGGAAATGATATATTTTGGGGTCAATCTCTCTTTTCCATTACTTATAATCCTCTCTTACTTCTTTGCTATTGGCAAAGCAAACCGGCGAAGAGTTTTCTTGTATTTCTTCGGATTCTGCTTTGGTGTTATCGGATTTTTCTTTATCGCAATCTACGAGCTCATCATTGGAAAAATTACAATTTTCGGAGGTGTCGGACAACGAATTTTCTATTGGTTTTTCATCTGAAATATTTTCAGATTTTTTTGTATTTTTCATTTTATTTAAAATCAATTATTCTTCAATTTTTATTTGCAAACCTTGGCTATGAGCATTCATTTGTGGAGCATAATAATTTTGTAAAGTGGCAATTCCATTGCTGAAAGTACCTGCTGCATTGCAGATATAATCATACTCGAAAACAAATTTTCCTTTGGGCAAATTTTCTATATAGAAATTGGTGGACGCATCTTTGGTAACTTGATAATAACCCAAATTATTTTTCCATTGGTAGCCAGAAAGTACATTTGTAGGTTCAAAACCTGCTGCTCTCATATCTTTCAGATGTACAAATTCCATAGGTCTGTCGGAATTTAGTATCATTCTGACCGTAACTTTATCGCCAATTTTCAATGGAGTTTTTTGTGATATTTTTTGCAATTCTTCGCCATTGGTAGTTTTTATTTTTTTGTACAATTCTTTGGAAATGGAAATGTAGTTTTCGGAAGATTTTATTTTATTCAAATCCTCGTAATATTGCCAAAACAAACCACCTTGTACAATTCCGGGACCATCTTTTTTTACTGTTACGGTAGCCAAATTTTTATTAATGTCTGCTGACGAAATCGTTTGTTTCACATATCCTGTCGCTTGTAATTGTGGTTGTAGCGATTGGTTGCCCCAAGAAATGTTAGCTTGGTCGGAAATTGGATTTGTCCAGGATTTCCCACTATTCAACAAGGTGTAGATGACCGAAGCTGTCCCTTTGGAAGTATCCCAATGCGAAACTTCTTTTTGGGTAACGAGCCAAATTTTTAATTCTTCTACAAAATTTTCATTGGCTCCTAATTTTTCAAATGCCTCTATTGCTCCAGCTTGGTTTTCGATTTTTGTATTGTACCATCCCCAATTATTAAGATTTTGTTTCCAATATACTCCTTGTGTTTGGGTTTCTACAGAGGTTTCTTTCAGATAGGTTATCAGTTTTTTAGAAAGATTTTTCAAGCCATAATCATTAAATAATAAAGCTGCTCTGTGCAATCCGAAAAAGGTAAAATCTGTAATTTTTGCTTTCGGAGCTTGAGAAATTACCCAATTTTTCAATTTTTTTCCTTGTGTAGAAAGTGGATAATCTTTCTCCCAATAATTTCGAGTATCCAAATAATCCAATGCAAAGTTGGACCAAGCATTTTCTTTTTTTATTTCAATGTATCTATTGAGTTGGTTATCAACAAACTTAATGAGATTATCTGTCATTTCTTTTTGTTCTGAAGATTGGTAATTAGCCATATTTCCTTTTAGCCAAAGATTAATTTTGCCTAAATTTTTCAAAATATACAAAGAATTGGTATAGGAACTCGGATAACCTGCCATCCACGAAAAGCCACCATCTGGATTTTGTAATTTTTTCAACTCTTCCCAATCGGTTTGTATGGTGTTTTTCATAGTATTAGCATCTAACAAACTTGCTAGTTTTTGCATTTGTTCGGTTTCATCTTTGGAATCTAATACCCAAGGAGTTTCGTCCAACAAAAGTTGTTTCAGTTCCTGATTTTTGGAGAGATTGGATTGTAGTAAATTCTTTTTTTGATATTCTTCAAACACGGTTTTTACTTTTGGATTGGCTTGGAAAATTTCATTGGCTATTACATCTGCAAACCATTTATTAAAAATAACATCTGCGGATTTTTGACTATCGTTTTTCAAACTTGGCAAAGCAAAGATAATTTCCCAAATCGGATTGGTTGTAAGCTCCAAAGTTGTAGAAACATTTTGTACTGTGGTTGATGTATTATTTTTTAGGTTTTCCAATACAAAATTTTTCGTTTGTCCTTGTTTTACAAATACCGGAACGGCTTCTGTAACCAACATTCTGTTGGGTAAAATGGCGATTGCCTGTTGTTCGCCATCGGAGAAATTTCCTGCTTTGGCAACAGTTTTTATTATGATGGCATCTGTACCAGTAGGGACTTTCAAATTCCATTGTGTAGAGGTGGTTTCTCCTGATTTTATAGAAAATGTTTTTGGAGTTTTATCCAAATTAAATTTAGAAGAAATATCTTGGTTGGTATAAGCATCTAATATGATGAGTTGTGCTTCGCCAGAAAGAACTTTGTCCGACAAATTACTAAGTTTTGTTTTGAATACCAACTCATCGCCTTCTCTCAAAAACCTTGGATAATTGGGAGTAACTGAAAATTCTTTTTGGGTAATTACGGTTTTTTCCAAGGTGGCAACTCTTACATCTTTGGTATGTGCCAAAAACGACAATTTCCATTGGGTAAGAGCTTCTGGAGAGGTAAACTCGAAATTGACATTTCCATCTTTATCGGTTAGTAGGGTTGGATAGAAAAATGCCGTTTCTTTTAGATTTTCCCGAACTGGAATATTAGAAATATCTTCATTGTCTTTTGCATCGCTTACTTTTTCTTTAGTAGAAATTGCGGATTTAGAATGTCCTAAAACAACTACTTCTTCAATTTTAGTACTATCTGTTTCACGATATACTTGGTTAGTAACAGGAGCATCCAAGGCAACAGCTTCGGAATCCATTCTCTTCATATATTTTTGGCGGATACTTCCATCAAACCAATTGTAATAGGGTAGGGTAACGAATTTTTCGTCTAGGTAAGGTATTCTTTTGCTATAATATTTGTCTGAAAGATTATTTTGGATTGCATAGTTCCATATTATATTATCTTTTTTAAAATAATCCATCCAACGGATTTTATGGTTGATGAATTTATCCAACGATTTGTCATACATAGTTGCCAATACTTCGGCATTTACTTTTTCGTTGGGATTACCTATTATTTTTATAGCCCACTTTTCTTTTTGTCCTGGTTCTATTTTATCTCGGAATACGGTGGTAACAATTTGTAATGGTTGATTTTCGGGAGTAATTTTTATTTTGATACTCTGGGTTTGTACATCGTTATAAGCCACCATTTGAAATTGTACATTGAGCATATTAATATTTTCATCTTTAGGTAAAGGTAACTCATAAATTAAGAACCCATTTTTGATAGATTTCTGTTCGAGAATAGTACCATCACCATTTTGAATAAAAATATTAACTATAGAATTGGGTAAACTAACTCCGGAATAGACCAAGAATTTTACTTTTTCTCCAGATTTTATTTCAGCTTGATTGTACGCTGTTTTGGGTGCAATTACTTTCAGAAATGGTTTTTGGCTTCCAAGTTTTTCAGCATCGTAAACATCGAATATCTGTTGGGTTTTTATAGTATCTTTTCCTTCGATATTATAAATTTCCAATTTGTATTTTCCTTCTACCAATTTGGATTGTAGCTCGTATTGGTCGTTGTTAGTAGGCTCAATAGATTTGTCAAAAATTATAGATTCCACTTTTTCTTTGGACTTTTCTTTGGAGTAGAGATCATAAGGAAATTTCTGTACAAAGTCATCTTCGGAAAATAGAGGTTTGTCTTGTAAATTTCCTAAAAAATTATCTCGAATAACTCGATTAGGTTGTTGCAATTTGGAAAGTTTTGCATGAAAGGATTTTTTCAGATTTTGATTGTTATAATTTTTAGCCTCAATTTTGACAGTTAATTTTTCGGTTGTAGTATAATCGGTTTTGGTTTCGGATAATGATAAATAATGCGAAACGCTTGCAACAGTAAGAGAAGTTTCGTTGGTTTGTGTTTCGCCATTAATATCTGTTACAGTGGCTTTTACCATAAAATTATCCACCTGTACACCTTCCAAAGATTCGTTTTTTTTAGGGTCTATTTTAATGACAAATTCACCTTTTTCATTTGTTTTTGTTTCTCCTAAAACGGAATTTTCGTTATAGTTTACCACAGGATACCACCAAAAATAACGATTTCGGATATTTTCTTTTTTTATCTCATAATTTACAGAAACATTGGAAATAGGTACTCCGGAAAACGACAATGCTTTCCCTTTCAGTTCTATTGTTTTACCATATTGATATTCTTCTTTTACGGGTTCAAAACTTATCTCAAATTTTGGTCTTTTGTATTCTTCCACATTAAAGATAGTAGAAAATCTGTCGTCAATTTTTATGGAAAACATTCCATTAAGTATTCCGATAGGTAAAACAAAATTCCCATTGATAGAACCAAACTCGTTGGTGGTAAGTTCTTGTTGAACTATTTCTTGTCTATTGACATCAAATAATTTTAATGTGAGTTTTTTTCCTGATATTACCGATACTTTTTTGTTCATAAGATTAGTTGT
>JAFDZJ010000260.1 GCA_018266965.1 Bacteroidota bacterium | reverse complement strand
CTAAACTGTCATCCGAAGTACTGAACCCGCCATTACGCCAAACCGCTGTTATAGGCTGGCGTTCTTGTCTGTCGTGGGTTACAACCATTTTTATGTTGTCTGTTTGTGTCATTTATCGAGTGCTTTTTTGTCTGGCTTGTGTGTCGGGTGTTTTATTTTTTATGAAGCGTTGGAAATTTTTTAAAAACAATTTTTCTTTTGGGTTGGCTTTGCAAGCTCTATTAAAAACTTTGGCTTTAGCGTGGGCTTGTGCGGTTTTTAATTGTGCTTGCAAATTGCGTGGGCTACTCCAATTTTATGGCTTCATATTCTTTTTTACTTAAACTAAATTCAGGGTCTATTACTTTTACTTCGTCATAGGTAAGTTCGTATAGTTTGTAAACTAAGTTGTCAATTTCAGTTTCAATACTTGAAGTGTCCTTGTTTTTATTTTTGAGATTTAAAACATTACTTACTAATAACTCTATTTGCTTTTGTGAATTTTTACTTGCCTTTGCGATTGGAAATATTCTTAACTCATTAATTTTAAATTGAGGGAATATTTTCCTAGACAACTTGCCGAAGTAAATAGCAAACCATTCACTTAGCAATTTTGAGTTTAATAAACCTAATATGTATTTTAAGGAATAATTAGTATCGAGTAGTTTTACTATCATACTATTATTATCATTTATACAATGCTCGTCAAGAAAACAAGCATTAATGCAATATGGCAATTGGCTAGGAATTTGACGAACTAAAATCCTTTCTCCAATGAAAAGGTCTTCTTGTCGAGGTCTAGATAAGTTCTTGCCATATTTTATATATTGACCACTCCAACCTAAATAATATCTGCAAACATCAACACCATCTAAATATTTAAACCAGTTTTTTCCTTTGTCAGTAAGGCTATGATAAACTCTGTTATTTTTCATTTCAACTGTACAAACGGGAGTTCCTTCTCCAACCGTGTATGCCTGAACACCATTTTTAACATCGCAAATTGATTGTAATTGAACACCTTTTAAATCATTTAAGAAACTTTTTTTATTTAAGATACCGCCATCATAACTAATAATATGTTTGTTCTTACTTAGATAATCGGAAGTCGGTTTCTTATTCAGTATTATTGGCTTTTTATCAACCCATTCAAGATAATCAACAGAACTTTGACCATTGTTTTTAAAACCTAGAATAACCGTATCCACACTTGCACTTTCAAAAACATTGGCATAATTCTGTAGAATTTTTATGTTTTTAGTTTTTGATAAAATAAACTCTCTTAAATCAGAATTCGTGTCAAGTGTTAACCAATTATTTGGGGTGATATAAAAGAATACACCGGAATTCTTATTTAGTAGTGAATATCCTTTCTCAATGAAGAGTATATAGAGGTTGATTTTGAATTGAGTTAGCTTATATAGTTTATTGTAGTTATCTTTTTCAATTTGGCTTAAGTTATCTCTTGAGAAAACATAAGGTGGATTTCCAATTACAATATCAAAACCTGAATTAGAAATTACTTGTTCGTTTAGCACTTCTGGAAAGTCCAATTTCCAATCAAAAAAGTGAAGTGGTAGTTCGGGTTTGTTTTTTAGTTTCTGCAAGTCTTTTATAGAATTCTTCCAGCCAAGGGTTTGCAGATAGAGTTCGGTTTGTTCGGCTAATTTTTTGCCTATACCATTGGGTTTTGTTTCAATTCCTTTGGTGCTTATCATTAACTCCAATTGCGTAATCAGCAAGTCAATTTTCAGTTTGCGTATGTCGGCTGCTAATTTTTTCTTGTAGCTGGCGGGGTTAAAAAACTCCTTTTGCTCTTTGCTTATCTTTTTAAGCAAGTCGCCTTTTTGTTTTGCCAAGTCTGCACCAAAAAGCCCGTGGCTGGTTTCGTTTAGAGTCCAGTCAATATCAATAATAGCATCGCCTAATTTGCTTACCAGACTATTACCAACTACAATTTTATAATCGAGGTTCGGCAATGCCTTTGGTTTTTCTTCGTCCACAATCAAGCTCAACCAAAAACGCAATCGGGCAATGTCCACCGCACCTTTTTCAATGTCCACGCCATAGATGCTGTTTTGTATGATGTTGAGTTTTACACCTGAAGCATCAAAGGATTTGGTGTTGCCGTGTTCAAAGGTATGCAGGGTTTGTTTGGCTGTAAATATTTCGTGGGGCAAACCCATTGGGAAAGCACCCGAACCGATGGCAGGGTCGCAAATTTTTACATTGTCCAAAGCATTGTGAAATTCTACTGAATGTTTTTTAATTAGCTTTTTATCGTCATCATCCAACTTCTTTTTCAGTAGTTTTTCAATCAGTATGCGGTCAATCTGTTTGCCGGTCGTTTTATTATCTGTTTCCATAACCAATTGCCCTTTTCTGCCTTCGTTTGCCGAAAACAGTTTGGGTTGGTCGGGTTTATTAAAACCAATGTAGCCAACTACTTCGTAACCTTTGTTTTCAAACCAAGTGGTTAGGTATTCAATCAAACTCTCTTGGCACATATAATGCACAATTTCCTTTGGCGTATAGTATGCACCTTTGTCTTTGTTGTCTTCCAGTAAGTTTTCAAAAATATGCCCTAACATTTCAGGATCAACCGCTACGGTGTGGTCGTTCGGGTCGTCTTCGTAAATGGTAAAGTTGTATTGATTAAAGAAATCAAACAGGCTTTTAAACAGATTGGCAGGAAAAATAAGGTTGCGGTGTTTCTTATCGTCTTCTTCAAATAAACCACCATTTAGATAAGGAATACGGCAAAGTTCGCCTTTTACCAGTTCAATTAAATCGTCCTTGCGTTTGGTATTTAGTGTATCAAAAAACAGTTTAGATAACAGTTCAGAATAAAATAGGTCGGGGTTTTTGGTATTCTTAAACAGATTTGTCAAAAAATCAAAATCACCTTTGCCCCAATCACTTTTTGCAGGCACACCCAACCAACCTTTTTTCTGAATGAAATACAAGAATACAATTCGCCCCAACAGTTTTTTGTTGAAATCACGAATGCCTTTTTCGTCACCGTTGAAAATGGTTTGGCGAATGTTTGGTTTAGACACCATAAAGTCGCAAAAAATATCGTAGTGCTTTTTGTATTCGTCAAAAAATGCTTTGGAGAGTTTCTCTACCGAGAAGGCTTCTTTTACATCGTCTAAAGTGGCTTTGCTGCCTTTGTTGGCAATGGCTGTAAAGCGTTCGGCTGCTGTTCGAGTGCTTTCGCCTTCGCCCAATACATACGTGTAGCGTTTGGGTTCGGTTTTTATTTTTACAAATTCTCCGTCTGAATCATAACCTGTTAATTCAGAAACATAAGTAAAACGCCAATTGCTTTTTTCGTTATTGTGATAGGTAATAAAAGCGGCATCAATATCTTTCCAGTATTTGCGAAGCAAGTTTCGCAAGCCCACACGGTTGCGTTCCAGAATAATGCCTTGAGCCAAGGTAACATCATACACGGCAATTTGGCGTTCAATACCGTTTTCGTTGAGTGTAATGTAACCCAACTTTTGCACCTGTGAAGCTACATTGATGTCAATGCCTGTAAGTGTTTCAGGTGTTGCCAACAAACGGGATTTTGCAAATGCTTCGCCCAAAAACTGTTTCCAATTGTTTTGGTTGTAGCGTTGCTTAAACAGGTTATGAATTTGTTCGTATGTCATTATTCAAAAGATTCTGAAATGATTAAAACAGGTTTTTCTACTTTGCCTTTTTTGCCTTTTTGTGCATCACTCAAATCAACATTGTATTGTGCTGCAATTTTATCTATTTCGGTTAAGGCAATATTCAGGTTTGCTTTCTTCTTTTGCAAACGGTCAATGTCGGTTGGCAGGTTGGTGTATTTACCAATGTCAATCAGCACTACAATTTTTTGAATGTTCTCTTTTTGCTTCTCGGTTACTTGTGGATATTTCACCAAGTCTGACAAAAACTTTTTAGCTCGTTGTGCCACACCGCCCAATGCTTCGGGGTCGGTTTGCGATTGCACAATTTTATGTTCCAGCGTTTCAAAATGCTCCAATGCTTTGTTTACGTGTTCGTGATGTGTTTCAATCAACGGAGCTTTTTTTTCTTTTTCGTCTGCCGAGAATATTTTGAATGCTTCAATAGGAGTAATCTCTTTGGGTTGGTTGTTGTTGTCCACCCAATAGAACTCAAACTTTTTTTCTGTCTTTAAAAATGCGGCTGTTCCGTTTTGCAGTTCTGGTTTCTTTATGTTGGTTGCATTTCGTCCGGCTCTTGATTTTAGAGGTAGCTTTTTGATTTTGTCGAACCAAGCCCGATTGGCTTTTTTGAAATGGCGTAAAAAGTATAAAAACTTCAAGCGTTCATCTTCTTCTTCCTTATATGTTCCGCTAAAGAGTTTTACTTCATCCAAAATTTCTTCGGTTGAAAAAACCTGATTGTCTTCGCCAAAAGCGGTGTGGAAAGCCTGAATTTTCATAAAGGCAGTTTTGTTCAATCGTATTTGCGAATCGCCTTGAGCCGAAGGATAAAATACATAGTTGTAAATGGCACTTGCTTTTGTTCCGATACGATTTACACGCCCAATCCTTTGCATCAGTTTGGTGGAGTTCCAAGGCGTGTCGTAGTGAATAATTACATTAGAACGGTGCAAGTTCACACCTTCTGCTAATACTTCGGTGGTGATGATGATATTGTATTCATTCACTTGTTTGTCAGCAGCCCAGTTTGCATCAAAATTGGTTACAATGGTGTCATACATTTGCTTACGGTTGGCAGCCGAAATAACCAACACATCTTTTCTTCCTGCATCTTCCAGAGCCTTTGCCAAGTAATCAACGGTATCTTTAGATTCG
>JAFDZJ010000025.1 GCA_018266965.1 Bacteroidota bacterium | reverse complement strand
TTTCAAAAAAACTACATTCCCCAGTTGTAAAAACATAATATTGATTGGGTTTTGATAAGCTTTTAACAATAATCAGTTGTTCTGATGAAGGATGACTCAACAAGCCACTGCCATTTTCCATTATCTGATTATTTCTATTCCAAATATTTAGACCATTTGTATAAAATAATAAATTCCCATTAGCATCACTTATACTACCACATGCCTCTGCAACATAATAATTATTCAATACATTACCCATTTGGCTTGTATACAAAACTGTAGGAGTGCTATTAGTAAAATTAATTGCAACATTTTTTCCAAAAAACCAATTATCATTTTCTCCTTGAGAAAAGAGTAAAAACGAATAAAGTATTAACAATAATAAAAAAACCTTTTTCATTATTTAAATTATTTTTTTATATATTTTTCTAGTTTTTTAATTTTCAAGTTTTGTTCATCTATTTCTGTTTGTTGATTCAATATATACAGAGTTAATTCTTCAATTTTTTTAAGCAATAGTATGTTCATTTCTTTAAGTTCAATACCATCTTTTAATACTTGATTGGTAGTTGGTACTTCTGGTAAATGTCCATTTTTATTTATAAATATTTGCAAATCTTTTAGTGATGTTAGTTTATAGTCTTTATTAAATACATAATCTGCCCACCCGTTATTTGCAGCAATTTCAACTTTAATTTTTTCAGTTTTAATACCATCTTTAACAAAAAGACGATAATCACTACAACTATTACAATTAAATTGGTCAGTTCCCATACCTATTTTATAATTTGTACCAATTACCAAAGCACTTAAATCATTTCGACTACCAAAAGTTTGGTAATATGGTGGTGGATATAAGTATAATGCACTTGGTAATGAATAAGCTATACCATTTGAATCAACAAGATTTTCCTCATTTAAAAATGAAATCTTAAAATTAGAATTTGCCATAAATTTTTGTGTTTTATAACCAAAAATTAATTCTCCATTAATCATTCTTAAATTCCCTAGAATATTTAGCTTATCTATATTTTGATTTGTCCCTATACTAACACTACCATTTCTATATATTTGGTTAATTGTATTATTAGCACCATCCCATTGTTGGGCATTATAAACTATTATACAACAAAAAATATTTATTGTAATTAACATTTTTTTCAAGATAATACTGTTTTTCATTTTTAATTTCTATGTTAAGATAATTTATAAAAAAACTCGTTACATTTTGCAACGAGTTTTCAGTAATTTTTATTATTTTTTAATGAATTTATCCGAAAAGATACCGTTATTTGTTTCAACTGTAATAAAATATCTTCCTACAGGTAACGATTCAACATCAATAGAAGTCTCATTTAATTTTACATCTATTTTTTTACCAGTCATATCAGAAAGAGTAACATTTTTAATTTTATCTTTGGATTTAATAGTTAAAATTTTAGATGTAGGATTTGGATATACAGAGATAATTTTATCTGTAATTTCATTTTTCACATCTGTTACTGCAAAAGTAGAAGCATTACCAAACTGTGCCAGAATATTGTCGAAGCCTCCAGTATTTGCTACTGTGTTACCTGTTGAGGTTAAATTTTGCAAATAAACACTTTGTGCTGTCATACCAACAATTGCATCTGGGTCTGCAATCGCATTAGCACCACCACCTGGCCAAATCCAAGTCATATCACCAGTAGTTTTATTATAATAATATGTTACAGAAACCCATGTATTAACTGGAAACGCCGGAGCCGTAGCAGGGTCTGTTGCTAAATACAATGTTGGGACAGTTCCATTATAAAATGTACCAAGTCCATTAATTTTTCTAGTTGCTGCATCAAGTTTAAAACCACCTATTACCTTATTTTGCCCCCCAACATCTCCAACAATAACATATCTATATTCACCGTTTCCTGTTGAGTTACCCGTGTAAATATCCACACTAGCTTTAACAATATTATTGGTTGCTGTCGCAGTTACAGTAGTTAATTGAGCAGCGGTTCTATTATTAGGGTTATTTGTAGCTACATAACTATTTCCACTGGTAATCAATAGTGACTTACCATGTGCAACATCTATATTACTGATTTGGTAACTTGCATTAGTCCCATTTAATGTGTACCAATTATTCTGTCCTGGTGTTGCACCCGTTACATCAGTACCTAAATTACCGAGAGTAAGTGAATTAAAATTCTCATTTACCAGAGTTTGTACTTGTGCAAAAGCGAAGCTTGAAAAAGCTATTGTCGAAAGTAGTAAAATTTTCTTCATAATATTAAATTTTAAATTATATGTGGTAAATGTATGACAATTATTTTTAATAATTAGTGTTTTAATATTTTTTTAACAAATATTTATTCAGTCTTTGTAATTCTTAAAAAACAATGGGATACTTTCTATTCCTTTATAAAAATTAAACAAACCATAATGTTCATTAGGAGAGTGTATCGCATCGGAGTCCAATCCAAATCCCATCAATACAGATTTTGCTCCCAAAACCTGCTCAAACATTGCTGTAATAGGGATACTTCC
>JAFDZJ010000259.1 GCA_018266965.1 Bacteroidota bacterium | reverse complement strand
CCATCATAATCGGCTTCCCATTGCAATCTTTCTTCGGATTTGTATCTTTCGTGTGATCCAGATGTCGAATGTCCTTGTGGTTGGGTAACTTCTATCACATGTACTACAACTGGTACAGATTCTGTTCTTGCAAAATGTTCGGCTTTAGCATAAGCGTCCAATAAAGCTGGATAATCCCAAGCTTTTACCTGTATAATTTCACAACCTTGGTTTTCGCCTTCTTTTCTTTGGAATCCGGAAAGCATTTCTGCAATATCCGCTTTGGCTCTTTGGTTTTTTGTGGGTACAGAAATCCCATAACCATCGTCCCAAATAGAAATAATCATTGGGACTTGCAAAGCACAAGCTGCATTGAGGGTTTCCCAAAAATGTCCTTCTGCTGATGAAGCATCACCAATGGTTCCGAAAGCAATTTCGTTTCCGTTATTGGTGAAATTTTCTTTGCCTTCAAATTCTATTTCTTTAAAAACTTTTGATGCTTGTGCCAAACCTAGTAGCCTAGGCATTTGTCCAGCAGTTGGAGAAATATCCGAGGAAATATTTTTCATTTCTGCTAAATTTTTCCAACTTCCATCATTGTTTAGGGTTCTTGTAGCATAGTGTCCATTCATCTGTCTTCCGGCAGAAGCAGGTTCCCTTTCTACACTGGTATCTGCATATAACTGAGCATAAAAACTTTCGATGGAAAGTGCATCTATTGCTAATGCAAAAGTCTGATCTCTGTAATAACCCGAACGCCAATCTCCATTTCTAAAAACTTTTGCCATCGCAAGTTGAGGTAATTCTTTACCATCGCCAAAAATTCCGAATTTGGCTTTTCCTGTAAGCACTTCTCTCCTACCCAAAAGGGACATTTCTCTGGAAATTCTCCCTAGTTTGTAATCGGATAATATTTGATTTTTAAAATCTTGAAACGATACTTGTTGTGTTTCTATGTAAGTTGTTTGCATAACTATATTGGGTTATGCTACAAAAATACTAAATTTTATTATGTCTCCAATAATCGTTATGATGATTTATAATAATTAATTTTGCAAATATTTTTCTGGTTTCATTTTCAGAGTAAGCACACTACCATACTTGAAAATTATTTCTTCAAAATAAAAATTACCTTCTTGTTTATCATCTTTTAATTTTTGGTTGAGTAATTGTAAAAACTCTTTATGTTGAGAAAAGGTTAACCCCTCAAAATTGAAATTCAAAAGATTAGCTTCATAAGGTTGGAGTTTACATTCCATTTCAAACAAAACTTTATTTCTTTTTTTTCCTAAAATCCTGTAATGCAACTTCCCTAAATTAATAATTTCCAATAACTTATAATCGAATATTTTTTTTCCATGTCTTCGAAATATTTCTATCATTTTAAATTCCATTTTTGGAGTCCAAGGATTTTCAACATCAAATCGGTAAATATTTTTACTGTCGATTATATCGGCATAATACTGTTTTGTATAGAAGTTTTTATTCATTTCCAAAAAGAAATCATGGTTTTTGGAATTTATTAAAAAATATTCTTCTCTTTCGATATGATCGGTAAATTTTGTTTGCGATGTGATTTTATAATCGAAATCAAAATTGAAATTCACTTCTTGTGCCGAGCATAAAAAATTCAATAATAACAAGTGTAAGAAGATAATTTTTTTCATTTTTTACTATTTTTAATAAATTTCAAATACTCTACAAATATATCTTTTTTTGTATCATAAAAAATCGAAAAAGCAAAATTTACATCAAAAAATTGAGTATATTGAAAAATATTTGCACACAACTTTTTATAAAAAAAATTTAAAATATATTTTCCATAATTTAGCAAAAAAAATATTACTTAATTATTTTCAAAATTCGAAGAGAATTTTACATTTATTCCAGCTTTTATCATTCGATATGAGAACTCTATTTTCCTTATTTCTAATTTCAATTTTTTCAATTTTAAATGCCCAAATAGAACTGTCCAAACCTTATACACTCATGGGTAGCAGGTTCGACATTACCATTGTAGCCAAAGACAGTGTGGAGGCTCAAAAAAATATAGATTTGGCTGTAAAAGAAATAACAAGGATTGAAAATCTACTCTCGGAATGGCAACCGCAAACTCCCGTTTCGCAAATCAATAATTTTGCTGGAATACAACCCGTGAAAGTACCAGTAGAATTGATAAATTTAACTAAAACTGCAATTTATTTTTCGAAAATTACCAATGGTGCTTTTGATATAAGTATAGCTGCAATGGACAAAATTTGGAAATTCGATGGAAGTATGAAATCAATGCCTACCGCAAATGAAATTAAAAATTCGGTTAGAAATGTTGGTTACAAAAATATTATCATCAACGAGAAAGAGAATACAATTTTCTTGAGAAACAAAGGTATGAAGATTGGTTTTGGCTCTATCGGGAAAGCTTATGCTGCTGAAAAGGCAAAAGAATTATTATTGAAAAATGGCGTGAAATCGGGTATAATAAATGCTGCTGGCGATATTAGTACTTGGGGAAAACAGATTAATGGCAAAGATTGGCTTATTGGTGTACAAAATCCTTTTGAACCCGACGGAATCGAAGAGGTATTGAAAATGAATGCTAATGCTGTGGTAACATCTGGAAGTTATGAAAAATATGCAGAGATAGAAGGAAAAAGATTTTCGCATATCATCAACCCCAAAACAGGAATACCTAGCTCTGGATTGGTAAGTGTTACCATAGTTGGTCCAGATGCTACTACCGCCAATGGAATCAGTACTTCTATCATGGTTTTGGGATTGGAAAAAGGTAAAAAATTGTTGAAGATTTTTCCAAAATACCGAAGCATCATAATTGATGACAAAGGAAAAGTTTTCAAAAATAAATACTAATTCAACCCAAAATCAAGCTATAACTAGCATCTTTTAACCTAAATTTGCAGACCTAAATTAGTAACAATGAGATTAGAAAAGGAAATAGAATTTGTCCTAGCTATCGATGCTTTGAAAAATGTAAACCGCAGAAATTACAATGCCGATGATAGTCGTAGAGAGAATACAGCAGAACATAGTTGGCAAATTATTATATTGGCACAAATCCTTTTTCCTTATGCCAAAAATAAGGAAAAAATTGACCTTCTTCGTGTGATACGGATGCTATCAATACACGATTTGGTAGAGATACATGCTGGAGATACTTTTCTATTTGATGAGAAAAATATGCTAGGAAAATTTGAAAGAGAAAAAGAGGCAGCAAAAAAAATATTCGGTATTTTGGACAATCCTCTACAATCAGAATTTTTCAATCTATGGATAGAATTCGAAGAAGAGAAATCCAACGATGCCATTTTTGCTTGTGCCATTGATAGAATAATGCCTTTTATCTTGAATGCACATACTTCTGGCAAAAGCTGGACAGAAGCACAAGTTAGGGAAAGCCAAGTACGAGGAATGTTGGAAAACGCCATCAAAAGAGCCTCTTGCGAAATGGGAGAAGTTTTTGATGTTTTGCTCCAAAAAAGCTTGGATTTGGGGTTACTTGTAAAGGGTTAATGGGGATTGGGAATTAGGGATTGGTAATGGGGATTGGTAATTGGGGATTGGTAATTAGGGATTAGGGATTAGGGATTAGGGATTGGGGATTGGAGATTTTTGAACTATATTGCTAAATGATATGTGAAACTGATTTTTTTGGGAAAATTTCATAAAAAAAGTGAACTGAAAAAGTTCACTTTTTTTATTTTTAATTGAAAATTTATACCAATTTTATCATCAATACATCATCGATTTTTTCGACTTTTACAATGTTGTTTTTGGTTAAATTCTTAATTGCTTTGTCCCATTTTTTTCCTGAAAATGAGGATTTTGCTTTTATATCATTCAACTCAAATGCTTCTCCGGATTTCAATAATTCTACAATTATTTTTTCGTCTTCGCCCAACTCTACAGTTGGTGTAGTCTTTTCTGGTCGCATTTGTGGGAAAAACAAAACCTCTTGTATGGATTGTTGGTTGGTAAGGAACATGATAAGTCTGTCCATTCCAATTCCTAATCCGGAAGTTGGAGGCATACCATATTCCAACGCTCTCAAGAAATCATTGTCGATGAACATTGCTTCGTCGTCCCCTCTTTCAGAAAGAGCCATTTGTGCTTCAAATCTTTCTCTTTGGTCGATTGGGTCATTCAATTCTGAATAGGCATTGGCAATTTCTTTTCCACAAACCATCAATTCAAACCTTTCGGTAAGTCCTTCTTTGGAACGATGTTTTTTGGTTAGTGGCGACATTTCTATAGGATAATCCGTAATGAAAGTTGGTTGTATAAAGTTTCCTTCGCATTTTTCACCAAAAATTTCGTCTATCAATTTGCCTTTACCCATGGTTTCATCGACCTCTATACCAATGGATTTAGCAAAATCGAATAATTCTTTTTCGGTTTTTCCGGTAATATCGAAACCTGTAAATTTTTCTATAGCTTCTTGCATAGATACCCTAGGATAGGGAGCTTTCCAATTAATAGTATGTTCTCCGAAGGTGGATTCCGCCTTTCCATTAACAGCAATGGCACAATTTTCCAATAATTTTTCGGTAAAGTCCATCATCCAATTGTAATCCTTGTAGGCAACATATATTTCCATTGCCGTAAATTCCGGATTATGAGTCCTATCCATTCCTTCGTTTCGGAAATTTTTAGAAAACTCATATACGCCATCAAAACCACCTACAATAAGTCTTTTGAGATACAATTCGTTGGCAATCCTCATATACAAAGGGATATCCAAAGCATTGTGATGGGTGATGAAAGGTCTTGCTGCAGCACCTCCTGGTATTGCTTGTAGTATTGGTGTTTCTACTTCAAAATATCCCGAGTTATTGAAAAAATTACGCATTGCGTTGAAAAGCTTTGTTCTTTTCACAAAAATTTCTTTTACTTGTGGGTTCACGGTAAGATCGACATATCGTTGTCTGTATCTAAGTTCCGGATCGTTGAAAGCATCGTGTACTACTCCGTTTTCATCTATTTTTGCAATTGGCAGAGGTCGGAGAGATTTGGTAAGTAGTTTGAAATTTTTTACCATTACTGTTTTTTCTCCTACTTGAGTTAAAAACAATTCTCCTTCGATACCAATGATATCGCCAATATCCAACAAGTGTTTATAGACTTCGTTATACAGTAGCTTATCTTCTCCTGGGCATATTTCGTCTCGGTTGAAATAGACTTGTATTTTTCCTTCGCTATCTTGTAATTCTGCAAAACTTGCTTTCCCTTGTATCCTTCTGGACATCAATCGACCGGCAATTTTTACTTTTTTATTTTCTTCAAAATTTTGTTTTATAGATTGTGTACTGTGGCTTATGGTATATTCTTCCGCTGGAAAAGCATCTATTCCGAGTGCGGATAATTTGTTGAGTTTTTCTCTTCGGATAATTTCCTGTTCAGATAAAGACATATTGGTATTATATTTTGGAATTTGCAAAAATAGTAATTTTAAAAAATATTATTTCAACTTATCCAGTATTTTTTTCGGGTATTCCTCATTCATTAAAAAAATATCAAACTAATGATTAAAAATAGAAATAATTAGTACTTTTGTATTAATTTTGCATTAATGAAAAAATGGGTTTCATATTTCTTTATCATCGCTTATCTCTTTACTTTTTCAGAGACCAAGCAATTATTGAAATTTCCAAAGCTCATAGAACATTATTATTCCCACACCAAGAAAGATAACAATGTTACTATTTTTTCTTTTTTGAAAGCACATTATTTAGAAGATCACGGTAAAGATGCAGACTACAAAGAGGATATGAAACTTCCATTTAAATCCCATGATAACCAATGCCACTCTACTAACTATACTACAACTACTCCACCCAAACAATTTGAATTTTCTTTTGAAAATTTGAATTTTTCATCGTCTATCAAAGCAAATTTTGGGTATATAGAACCTATCACTTCCAACAATAAAGAATCCATTTTTCGACCACCGGTATTAGCATAATTTTTTCACACTAAAATTATGATGAAATATTCATTGTATCAATAAGATATGATGTAATATTCATTTATTTATTAATGTTAATAAAAAAAAATGCTAAATAAGATAATTCATTTTTCTATTCACAATAAACTTATCATAGGTTTGTTTACAATAGGATTAGTTGTATTGGGACTTTTCGAACTCAACAAACTTCCGATAGATGCAGTTCCTGATATTACCGACAATCAAGTACAAATAATAACCACCTCTCCTAGTCTAGGTGCTCCAGATGTAGAACGATTTATTACCTTCCCTTTGGAACAGGCAAATAGCAATATACAGGGTATTAAGCAAATGCGAAGTTTTTCTAGATTTGGGTTATCCGTTATAACAATAGTTTTCAAAGACGATGTAGATTTGTACTGGGCACGACAACAAGTTGCAGAAAGATTGCAACAGGTATCCAAAGATATTCCTGCTCATCTTGGTACTCCAACCATGGCACCTATTACAACTGGATTAGGTGAGATTTATCAATACATACTCCGTCCAAAAAAAGGTTATGAACATCGTTTTGATGATGTAAAACTCCGTACCATACAAGATTGGATTGTGAGAAGACAATTACTCGGCACTCCTGGTGTTGCAGATGTTGCTAGTTTTGGAGGAGAGTTGAAACAATATGAAGTCGCTGTAAATCCTACTACACTGAAATCCATGGGAGTTACCATGACCGAAGTATTTGATGCTTTACAAAAAAATAACGAAAATACAGGAGGTGCTTATATTGAAAAAGGTCCAAAAGTCTTGTTTATCCGTACCGAAGGATTGGTAGGAAAAATTGAAGATATAGAAAATATTGTAGTTAAAAATTTGGAAGATGGCACTCCTATTTTGATAAAAAATATTGGAAAAGTAGATTATGGAAAAGCTATAAGATATGGAGCTTTGACCTATAATGGACAGGGAGAAGTTGCAGGTGCAGTAGTAATGATGATGAAAGGAGGAAACTCCAGTCAAGTGATAAAAGAGGTAAAAAATAAAATTATAGAAATCCAAAAAACACTTCCCGAAGGAGTAAAGATTGAAGCCTTCCTAGACAGAACCAAAATGGTAGATAATGCCATTTCTACAGTTTCAAAAAACCTTATCGAAGGTGCTTTGATTGTGGTATTCGTACTCGTATTATTTTTAGGAAATTTCAGAGCAGGTTTATTAGTTGCGTCGGTTATTCCTTTGGCTATGCTGTTTGCAATTATCATGATGAACATTTTCGGAGTTTCTGGTAATTTGATGAGTCTAGGTGCATTGGATTTCGGATTGATTGTAGATGGTGCTGTAATAATAGTAGAAGCTGTCTTACACAAATTATACTCCGATAAAATTAGTAGCAAACTGAAAATTTCT
>JAFDZJ010000258.1 GCA_018266965.1 Bacteroidota bacterium | reverse complement strand
CTCGGGTGATAGCGCTGCCATTGATTTTGCGTTTTCTTCATCGGCTTCCTCAAAGGAGCTAAAGGTTTTCAAGGTAGACTTCTGATAAACGGTTTCCGGATCTGACAGCATATTTTCCTCTTCATTAATATTATGAAAAGATTTTTTTAACACCGGTGAAATATTACCAAGGCGATCAACATTTAGTTTGACGCAACATTCCTTGATCATTGTTCCATCAATCGCTCTTTCCATTTTGTTTAATGAAGAAAATTCAGCTTTATTTACAATGGAAGAAGCAACACACTGTTGAACAAAAAATATCTGGTTACCGGTAAAGCTTACAACTTTATAAATATTATTTTTCTGGCCCTTGTTTAAATTTAAGGGGTTGAGTTGTTCCATATTCGCTTGTTCTTCGGCAGTGGGCACATATACCAGATCATTAGGTGAAAGGTAAAACAATAGTTTATCCCCGCTTTCGTTTTCTGCTGGTACCGAGGTTAACCCCTGCTTTTGTCTTTCAATCACTATATTCAAGGGGATAGTCTCATAGCTCCTGCTACCATTTCGTTTAACATATATAGCAAAAAACAGGTTTGTTCCCTTAGCAGCTTCAACGTATTTTGCCTTTTTATTTCTTGTTTGTCCTAAAGGAAACTTACTTCCTAATTCAAATATCCTCGCTTTAAAAATTGGCTGATGATTTTTCCCATCGTTATATTTGGTAATATTTTTGTTCATGTCTTCTATCCCTTCTGGCGAGAAAGCAATTTCCGGATTGTTGTCTTTCGACTTGAGATAATTCTTTAAGATCTTTTGGATACCAGTGTCAGTAATGGATTCTATTGTTTTAAGATCAAAACTTGTATCTATACTTTTCCTGGTGGCGGTAAGTATCTTTCCTTTAGGCACTTTAATTCTTTTTAATTCCACTTTGCCTGAAACTGTATCCTTGTGCATTTGTTTTCTGATAGCCCAGTTGGCACCAGTTTGTTTCTGTGGTTCCTTTACTTTTGTATCCGCTTTCTCAATCCATTTTTGATAATGATTGGAAGCTTTGTTAATTATACGGAGGTTCTGTTTAAAGCTAACAATGATATCTTCTAAGGCATTTTTAGCATCTACGGGAAAACTTTCCCAAGGTAAAGTAAACTCTTTAGGCACATCCCTTTCGATTCTTTCACCGGTTTGAGGATGAGTATAGGCGACTCTTTCAAATTTTCTTAGCTTTTTGTTTAAATCATATCGTTTGGATGATTTTGCGTATTGATTGTTGAGGAGGTTGATGTGATCTCGTGTAGCGCATGCAATCACCAGTGCGTCTAAAGCGTGATGACGATGATCAATCCTTTTTTTAGAAAATCCCTTTTGTAGGGCTATAGGTAAAAGTTCCGGGATAAGTTTGTTGTTTTTATTTAAAGCCAAATAGCTTACTCCGTTTGCAATGTCTTTCTCAGTTCTCAATTTTTGGATCCGTTCGAAACGTGGCAAAATCAAATCGTTCCATACATCATTTAGCCCCCAGTCCTGTTTTAGTTCCCCTGTAATTTTGCCGTTACCCGGGATAAGATTTTTGGAATTGACGCCGTCGTCGTTGTTTTCAGCACGAACAATATTTGATAGTAAGTTTGATATGTATTTGCTGATATACCGGGAGTCGTTCAATTGTCTTTCAATCATCTTTCCCGGAATGTCTTCCAGCAGGAGTTTGTTTCGTTTGCTTCGGTTTTTTGAATAATGTTGTTTTACAAATTCTTCATACTCTTTTACCTCATATATCCTGATTGATTTCTTTCCTGGACCTTGTTCTATAATAGTTCCATGATGATTTTTAATAAATTCGTATCCCAGTTGGTTATCCTTTAATTTGTTTACAGCAGATTCGCAAATTACCTTATTACTAAAACTGTCATCAAAATACCTGCTTTGAGGAATAATGTGTTCTATCTCATAATCGGTAGTAAATAGCCTGTTCAGTGGAATTATTTCTCCGGTGTATGGTGACCGATATTTTTGTTCCAACCAAAGTTTATATTTTTTTAAGTCAGCAGCGGAAGGTTGAGCCGTTTTACTAATTTTTAAAATATCATCGTCTATTGAGATATCGGAATTGAGTACTCCCTCTTCATAAACTTTTAAGATTTCCTGTTGCATTGGTGAATAAGGACGCACATTTTCGAAATTGGCGTCGTTCAACAATTCAGTTAAGAGTGCCTTAATGCGAAGGTTGGTATTTTCATTCTCAAGGACCTGTTTAGTTATTCGTTCTCTTTCATCAGCCGTATTCTTTATTTCTCGCCCCAACTCAATATGTATCTCATCAAAATAATCTTTAACGCCGTTACCATATTTATCCCAAATATCCCGTACCACACGAAGTGTTTCAGTAATCACCTGTTCAACAATTGGATTTCGGAGTGAATGCTGGCGAAAATGGCTTAAAAAGTCTTCCAAATTCTGAACAGAATCCCATTTATCCGTAGCCAAAGCTTCAGAGTGGCGATCATATACAATGTATTGAGCCAGCCACAATTGTAGCCCCTGGAAATGGGCCTTTTCTGTTAAATGGAGCGCTTTTTCTCTAACTCTGTCTCTAATATTTTCATCGTATTCGCCGGTCAATATTTTTTTTATTCTATTTTTTGAGTTGTCATCAATATTTTCCCAGCTCCAGTATTGCCCAATGCGCATCAACGGCAATAGTTTCTTAATAGCCTTTTCCGAGAACGAACCATATTCGTTTTTAAAAGGCGGTGTTTTCTTAAAAGCATCAACAAAAGAAACTTCATCTAATTGATACTTTTTTGCAAAAGTGTTTAATGCCTTTTCGAAATCTTTTTTGTCAGTAACGGAGTATATTATGTGCCATAGATGCCGTTCGGTTTTTTTTGTCAAAAAATCACCGGGAATATTTGGCACTTTGTCCAGTCTTGTCATTAAAAGGGTTTTGGTTTCATTGCAAGGATATTTTCTATCTTCGACATAATTCCATCGGTATTTTTCGACTTCTGCGTTCAGCAATTTTCCTTTTAATCCCTTTTGTTCAAAAAGATATTTTAATAAGGGCTTTTGTTCGATTTCCTTTCTGTCGGCTAAAAAAGTAAAAAGTTTTTCCCAGTCCTCGATTGTGT
>JAFDZJ010000257.1 GCA_018266965.1 Bacteroidota bacterium | reverse complement strand
GGGGGCATTCTCAAATGTATAATATCAATTGAGTTATTTATCATTCTCAATTTTTTTCTTGCAACTTCCTGAATTTCTCCTGGAAGTTTTTTGGAAACAATACCGTTCCATATTTTTTCGGTTTCCTTATTTCCAAAATTTACAATCATTCGTTTAATATTACTAACGCCAAAGGTAAGTAAATGTTTTGGAAATCTAAAATTGGTATTGGATTTTCTAAATTTTTACTAACGGTTTCCTTGGGATAAATAATTGAGCGTTGTGGTTTTATAACATTCTTTGGGAATAAGATTTTCTTTTATCGCATCGGTATGAATACGATAATTTACTTTGGCTAAAGTGCGTTGAAAGTTCCATTCCAATTGGTTTCTATTACTTTCATCATCTTTTAGTCGTTGATATTCTCGAACCAGTAAAAGTTGGAATTTTGGACTAATCCACATCCCAAAATGAAAAGCAATATCTATATGAGCATAAGTTCCTCCATATCTTCCAGCTTTAGCCGTTATTCCAATGGCATTAGTTGTTTCAAGCCAGTTTTTAACAGATAGTACAAAATTATTACTCCCTGCAGAATTTTTAATTATACCGAATTCGGTATAATTAAAATTAGGATTGTACAAAGCTTCCCATTCTCCAAGATATTCAATAGTGCTTTTTAAGCTTAGCCATTTGATGATAATTACTTTTTGCATTTGGCTTTTAGCCATTTCCGTTAGCGAGATGTAATCATCTTGTTGAGAAGAAATAATTGAAATTTCTCTACCCTCTATTTCTATTTTCTTATTCTTTGGCATATTCTTAAAAATTCTAATACCACAAAGCTAATCAATTGAAGATTTAGGTTTTCTAAACGCAGAAATAAGTAAACCTATACCCACAATCACATCTACAACATTCCATAATTCCCTACCCAAACTAATTTTAAAAAATGGTTGGAACAATAAAGCCAGTGCTCCAAAAACAATCATTTCAGTTTGTTTGCCTTGTTGATTTGCCTGATAAACCAATACGCCAAAACCGACCAATGCTACAAAACGAACCCATTGGAAAAAGCCGTAAGGCATATCCAAAAGACAGGCGAAAAGCAGAATTGCTAAAATTATTTTGATTGTTTTTTCCATAGTTTAAGGTTGGTGTTGAAAGCAATAACCATTACCAATACTTGTCCTATGTTGGCAGTGCATTCCTTTTTTGGTATATCCATTACATTGTTGGGTATTAGATTGTCCTTGCGTTCTCTTTCCAATGAAACTATTAGGAGTACCCATTGTAGGTTTACAAATTTTGCAAGATTGCAATCCCTGATTAATTGCTACAGTTACGCTTAATTTTTGTGATACATTTTTAACCATTCTGCAAGATTCCAAGTGGTATTTATTACCTGATGGTGTTTTGTAAACCATTTGCGATGATAAATTCTCACTCAGAAAAATGCAAAATAATATGGTTATAAAATGTTTCATTTAAAATGATTATCCTTTTCAGAAACGAATTGTTGAAAAATCGAAGACTAACAGAACTTCTTCCGGATTACTTGGGTTATGCTGAAATATCCGTTTGGTTGTAGAATTAATTCATAAGACAAAACATTAATATATAAAGATTGTTCATCATCTTCTCCGATATTTTCGTTTGCTTATATTTTTCCATTTTGTATATCTATATGTCCTTTGCTTATTGTATTTATATGCTGAATTATAGGTTGTTCTTTCATTTTCATATCCCCAACGAACTCCGCAATGAGGGCATCTCATACCAATTCTCGAATTATTAGAAACTTGCCCACCACATGAACCACAACTTTTGGATTCGACAGTATATGTTTGGCTATACAAACGGTTATTAAAACTAATTGAACCAAGAATGATTATAAAGTAAACCAAATATCTCATTGTCCTATTTTAAAAATTTTTCTATTCTCGTTTTCGTGTTTACTGGCAAATCGGAATTGTAAATCTCGTATTTTTTGATTCCCATTTCTTCAAACCATTTTGAGAGATATGCTTTAATAATATCTTCATCTTTCAAATTGTTTCCTTCTGGATTAATTTCCAAAACCAAAACTTCCAAATTTTGCAGATCTTTTCTTGATGTTATAAAACCATAATCACCTTGCTCAAATTTTTGTTTCCAATCGCTATTTCTCAAACCATTTGCTCCAATACTTTCAGGAGTAAGAAAAGAAGTTCTGTTCTTTTCTTGAATTTTTGAATCTTTATGAAAAACATAACCGTCTGTTACAATAACCAAAATGTTTCTGTAATTTTGGTCGTCTGTTACAGCATAGTCCTTCACATCATTTTTGAAAAAACGCCAAATATCCGAACCAATATAATTCTTTTGAGCAAGTGTCAAATCATATATTTTTGAAAGATTACCCGAAAATTTATTATTCAATTCGTTGAAAACATTTTTCTTTTCGGCTGGTTGCATTTTAGAAAGATCTATATTTAGTCCAGATGCAATTCTATTGATATTTGCATCTTGTGGTTGAGGGCTAAAAATAACTCTCATTTTTCCTTTGGCTTTGTAACCACCTTTTTTATTCATATCATTTTTAAAAATATCTACGAAATTCTTCACTATTGCTTCATCCCTTTGATAATGTTCGGGAGAAGCTGGATATTTTGAGGGTTCTATTCTGTCGGATAAATCCAAAAGAAATGTAATATTAAGTTGTTTATCATCATTGGTTAAAGCGGGTTTTGATTTTCCGTTTTCTATCTTTTCGTCTTTTTTGCATTGAATTAAAATCAAGCATAAAAATGCCACTAGTATTATTGAGATTGTTTTTTTCATTTTAAATTGTCTTTATAGAGTTTCTATTTTTTTGTCTTTGTTTAAAAATTCGAGTGCCAAATCGTGAACTTGGTCTATTTTATTTTGCCATTGTCCTCTTGCAGACATCCATTTTGTCCAACCAGATGTAAATTCAAAAATACAGAGTTCATATCCTTGCCAGTTTACTACAATGGTATTTCCATTGATTATTTTTTCATAATCCTTACATTCCAATCGCAATGCCGCAATTTCTTTGTACAAAGAATCTAATGTAGTTTGATTTTTTACAATATCTTCCTCATATAATTTTATTTCTGTTTCTTTCGCTTTTATAGCTTGTTTCACAGTGTCCAGTTTGTCGTAAGATTCCATTACAAAATCAAAAACAAATCCCCAAATAAGGTACACCACAAATCCCGCAAAAATGATAAGCCAAAAATTAACTGCCTGAAATGCCAATGAAACGGAATAATCCGGCATATCCTGGAATGAGCCTTCTTTTTTGATATTGTAAATCTTTTCGGTAATTTCATACGCCAAAATAAAATCGAAAATGAAAGTAACGATGATGAGCCCAATTATTTTTAAATAATTTTTGATGTTTTTCTTTTCCTGAAATTTATGAATGAGATAGCCTAAACCTAAGAATACAAAAGGAATCGTAAGTATGAGTATCAATTCTGTAATTCCGTCTCGAAATGCGATTTCTATTGCTTTAGGGTCAAAAATAGAGCTTGCCATTCCCAAATCGCTATCAGTGGTAAATTGTTTGAAAAATGCAGAATAACTTGCCGAACTATAAAAAACAAACAGATAAACAGTAAGTGCTGAAAGAATAAGACCTCCAATAATGAGTCCTGCCTTTCCCAATTTGTCTTTCAGTAATTCTTCGGGGTTTTCTTTAATTCGGATAATGTCTTTTTTCAGATTTTCGATTTTCTCTTTTAAAACTGATATTTTACTTTCGTTGATAGTCCCTATTTCATTTTCCTTATTTGAAATCT
>JAFDZJ010000256.1 GCA_018266965.1 Bacteroidota bacterium | reverse complement strand
ATAAGTGTTTTTGATAAATTAGGAGAAAAAAATATTGTCGTATCTTCCAAAAGAGGAAGAAGCCACGGAAAAGAAATTGAAAATACCGGCTTTGGTTCTTCAAGAGATGATGACTTTGCTTTTAAATATTTTGAAAAAACAAAATGGTCTTTAGTTGTTGTAAGCGATGGTGCAGGTAGTGCCTACCTTGCAAGAATTGGCTCAAAGTTAGCTTGTGATGCAGTTATAGAATATTTTGAACAAGTCGAAGACATTGAGAAAATGAAAGAATTTGAAGACAGAATTTTAGAATACAACCTAGACCAAACAGAAGAAAAAATAAAGGAAATTCAAGTTTTGTCAAAACAGATTTTGTACAAAGCAACTGTTTATGTTCATAATAAATTAAAAGAGTTTGCAGAGCAAACTTTTGTAACAAACCCAGAACTTTTTAATAATCCAAAAGCAAAAAGTAATATAGAATATTTACATTCTACTTTAATTTTTACATTATACAAAAAATACGATTTTGGATATTTAATTCAAAGTTTTGGAGTTGGTGATTGCCCAATAGCAATAATGAATATTGACAAAACAGAAACTACTTTACTGAATTGGTTAGATGTTGGCGAATATGGTGGAGGAACAAGGTTTATTACACAGCCTGATATTTTCCAAAAGCAAGAGGTGATGATAACTAGATTCAATTTAAAAATAATTGAAGACTTTTCATATTTATTTTTAATGACAGACGGAATTTATGATGCCAAATTTATAGTAGAAGCCAATCTTGAAAAACACGAAAAATGGATGGACTTTTTAGAAGATTTAGACGGTAAAAATGAGGATAACAACAAAGTAGAATTTAATATAAATAACAGTGAAATTGCAAGTCAATTGTCAAAATGGATGGACTTTTGGAGTGCAGGAAACCACGATGATAGAACTTTAGCGATAGTTTTTTAAATAACAAGGTATGCCAACAATTACATTAAAATCTATATTAGACAATACCAAAACCTACCAATATGTAGATAATGGAGAGCCTATGCGTGGAGGGGTAAAAGATGTTTATTTCAGTCCAGACAAATCGTATGTTGTTGCATTTTTCAGGACAAAATTAGACTTTAACCAAAAAGAAAGAGTTATCTCTATTGCCACTATTAAAAAAGATAGCATCTTTAATGTTGATAATGGTCAGTATTGGAAAAATATTTATTGTTGGCCTTATGATGTTGTAGAAAAAGATGGGCTAACAGGAATTATAGTACCAGCTTATGATAAACGTTTTTTCTTCAAACAAGGATATGCAAATAATGATATTCTAAAAGGAAAAGAAAAAAATGGTAAATGGTTTGCTAGTGCAAAATTCAGGGCAAGTAACTCTAAAACTAAATTAGACAATTCAGAATTAGGCAATTGGTTGAGTTATTTTCAAGTGTGTGTAAATATTGCAAGGGGTGTAAAACGCTTACATAGTGCAGGTTTGGCACATTCTGATTTGTCATATAATAATGTATTAATTGACCCAACAAGCGGTTCAGGTGCTAATATAATTGATATTGATGGATTAGTTGTTCCCGGGAAATATCCACCAGAAGTTATTGGAACTGCTGATTTTATAGCCCCCGAAGTATTAGCAACAAAACATTTAAGTAAAACAGATCCAAACAGGAAACTGCCAAATCAAAAAACTGACTTACACGCCTTGGCAGTTTTGATTTATATGTATCTTTTATATAGACATCCTTTGAGAGGTGGAAATTATTTTGGACAAATTGACGAAATAGAAGAAGAAAATTTTTTAATGGGTTCAAAAGCCCTTTTTATAGAACATCCAACGGATAATAAAAACAGAAATTTCAAAAGAGAATATGGCGATAATTTAGAAAAATTTAAACCTTGGACAGATTTAGCAAAAACACCTTACACCATTACAGGTCCATATTTAAAAGAGCTTTTTGACCAAGCATTTATCAAAGGTTTGCACAATCCAATTGAAAGACCAACAGCCGATGCTTGGGAACAAGCACTGATAAAAACTAATGACTTAAAATTGGAATGTAGCAATAAACAATGTGAGCAAAAATGGTTTATTTATAATAATACAAAAGATACTAAATGTCCATTCTGTAACACAAAATATAATAATACTATTCCTGTCTTGGATTTATTTTATCAATTCAAACCTAATGTTTGGAAACCTGAAAATCAAAGAATTGTAGTGTATAATAATGCCACTTTACACAGATGGCATACGAATAGAAATATAATTAGAAATGAAAAACTTGTTGACAATGACAAAGTAAGCGAAGGTTATTTTGCATTTCATAATAATAAATGGGTTTTTGTAAATCAAAAACTTACCTCATTAAAAGATGTTACAGAAGATAAAGAAATTCCTATCGGTTCAATGGTAGAAATTACAAACGGCAAAAAACTTTTGTTTTCAAAAGAAGATGGAGGAAGAGTTGCCATAATAACAATAGCAAACAATTAAACAATAAATAAAACAAAATAAGTATGCACGAATTAGTACAACAAATTTTAGACAATCCAGGTGCTTCATTAGCAATCATTGGAAATTTAATTATCATAGAAAGTTTACTTTCAGTAGATAATGCAGCAGTATTAGCAACAATGGTAATGGATTTGCCAGAAAAAGACAGAAATAAAGCATTAAAATATGGTATTTGGGGTGCTTATATATTTAGAGGTCTAGCAATGATTTTTGCATCTGTATTATTGAAATTTTGGTTTCTAAAACCTCTTGGAGGGCTTTATTTATTGTATTTGGTTTACGGCTACTGGAAAGGAAAGCAAACAGAAACAGAAGAAGATGATTTTGTTGATAAAAAAGAAAACTGGCTATACAAAGCAACTGTTGGCACATTGGGCAATTTTTGGGCGACAGTTTGTTTAGTAGAATTAATGGATATGGCATTTTCAATTGACAATGTATTTGCGGCAGTTGCTTTCACACCAAACATAATTCTTGTTTGCCTTGGTGTTTTTATTGGAATTTTAGCTATGCGATTTATTGCACAATGGTTTGTAAAACTTATGGAAAAATACAACTTTCTTGAGACTGCTGCATTTGTGGTTATAGCAATTCTTGGTATAAAATTGACACTTTCACTTTATGAACATTTCTATCCAGAAAGTAGCTTTAGTAAATTTTTATCCAGTCACACAGCAGACATAGGGATTTCAATTTTAACAGTTGCGATTTTCTTTATTCCTATTTTGACAAGTATATTTTTTAACTTCCCAAAGAAACAAACGACAGAGAAATAAGCCAACGTTTTTGGTAGCACATTTGAATTTTTTACCAACGCACAAACCTACACAAAAAATGCAAAAGAGCTACCAAGCCAACACACCACGACACGCAACAAATTGACGAAATGAACAGACGAGAAAAGGCACTAGGGCATAACAAGGGTTTGAACGCAATGGGGGCAGAAACAGTAAATTCAACATTTGTAATTCTATTAAACTTTTGTGGTTTATTGAACATTTGTGCTTCTAATCCCCCACTGCGTCAAGCCCCGAACCGTTATGGGCAACCCTATTTCACGACAGTGCAGCTTTGAAACTTACACTACAACGACAGACAAATGCCAACCCTTCTGCAAGGGCAAAAGAGCTGCAAGCCAACGCTAAAAGCCAACCCAATGCAGCACATTTGCCCTTGCCCTACCGCACGACAGAAATCCTATCAACATATAGGGCAATATATTTGATACTATATTTGGTATAATGTAGTATAATTTATACTTTCGCAGCTTCAATTCTCTGACAATGGCAAAGAGTAACCAAAGTTTAAAAAGGGACAGATTTAAAAATGTTGCTGGCAAACGTGTTCAAAAAGTTCTTGACACAATTGACAGTTTAGCAAAGTGTGCAAACAAAAATAATTATGAGTATGACGAGGAAGATGTTTCCAAAATGATGAGAGCCCTAAAGGACAAAGTAAAAATATTAGAAATGGCATACACCAGCAACACAAAATCAACTAAAAACACTTTCAAATTTTAATTGCAAGCAATGAAAAAAATATTAGAACAATTACTTAAAGCGACAACAGCAAAGGAGGTGACGGATATACTTGAAGTATTGACAGAAGACCACGATATAAAATGGAGAGCTGTTGGCGATAGACAAAACAATCAATCAACCATCAATATGGGAACAGACCCTGCTGCTGGTTTAGTCGAGAGAATTACAAACTCTATTGATTCAATTTTAGACTTGCAATGGCATTTAGAAGGAAAGCCGAATGACTTTGAATCACCAAGAATGGCTGCTCAAAAATGGTTTGAGATTCCAGATGGTAAGCTGAGAAACATTAAAGATGCCTCTGGAAAGAAAATTCAAGAGCTTGCAAGAAAAATCAAAATAACACTTCTTGACTCTGAAAGAGAGGATTTTCCGACTGTAGAAATTAGGGATTTCGGAACAGGTATCAAAGGCGAAGAGTTTTCTAAAACCATACTTAGTTTAAATGACAATAATAAAATTGACAAGCTCCATCAAATGGGTGCATATGGTCAAGGGGGTTCGACAGCACTTTCATTTAACACCTTTACTATTATCATTTCAAGACCCAATAAAATTCTTAAAAAAGGCGATGAAGTTTCCTTTACAATTGTTCGCTTCAATGATGGTGAATTGGGATTAAGAAAGTTAGGATGGTATGAATACTGCGTTGGCACAAACAACAATCCGTTGACAGTATCAATTCCTGAAAAAGATTTTGAACCAGGAACACTTATAAGACACATTGGAATGGATATTGGGAAATACACAGCCAAGTTGACGGGACCAACTTCTTCGCTTTGGTATTTAGCTCACCACTATATGTTCGATACGATTTTGCCGTTTACAATTTCAGGACAGCGAAAAAAGGATTTAAACAACGGGAAAATCGAAAACAGAAGTGTTTTAGGAAACAACAGACGATTAACATTAGGAGGTGGCGATGAAAAAGAACTTACCCAATATAAAAGAGATGCTACACTAACTTTTAGAGATGGAAAGGTTACTCTTTATTATTGGGTATTGACGATTGAAGGAGACAAGCCTTGGGATAGAATAAAAAACTATACTTTGCCATCAGAGCCAGTTATCATAACATTTAATGGGCAGCGGCAAGGACATTTGACCAACTCAATAATAAAGCAAGACCTAAAGCTTCCTTTTCTTGAAAAATATTTGGTGGTTCAAATTGAATGCGACCAAATGGATAATGAATCTAAAAGACAATTGTTCAGTAGCACTCGTGAAAACACTCGTGATACTTCGATTAAAAAAGAACTTTCCAAACTCGTAGTTGATGCACTTGAAGCCGATGATGAGCTTAAACGCCTTGACAAGGAACGCAGAGATAGGTATTTAAGAAAAGATGAAACCGAAGCACTTGACAAACTTCGTAAGCGATTAGCAAATAGGATAAACACATACCTCAAAGCAGGTGACGGTGGTAAAGGTGTAAAAGCATCAGAAACAGGAGAAACTGTAAAAACAAAAAAACAACCTCCTATTCCAGTCAATGACCCACCAACATTTTTGGAAATCACTACACCGGATGATAAAGAAGTCTATATCGGCAAAACGTTTAGTGTAAAATTCAAAACTGATGCTCACCCTAATTTATTCACAAATCCAGATTGGTTCTTTGCTGTAATTGAACCTCATTCGTTTGGTAGTTATACTGGTAGTGCAAGGGTTGTTGATGGTTATGGAATAGCATACTTCAAAACAAGGGAAAATGTAGAAGTTGGAACAGAAGCCACTATAACGTTGGAGCTAAGACCACCAAGACAAAAAACGATAAGTGACACAGTAAATACTATTGCTGCTGAATTTCCAGAGGGAACAGATTCAAGCAATTCAGGGAATAAAAATGCTCCGAACATTGAGGTTATTGGAATAACCGAAAACGACCAATTCTATAAAGATGAAGGTTGGACACATAGAACTGTGGCTGATGTAAAAGATGACCAAGACACAATTTACATTTACATCAATGAATCTAATCTTCATTTTACAAAACTTTTAGAAAGAGCACAGCAATACAGTAACCAAGCTGTTGAATCAATTAAAAATAGATACAAGGAGCATATTGGTTTCTGTGCATTTATGATTAGTCGAAACAAGATTGAAGAAAAATTACAAGCCGAAGGAAAATCAATTTCAGTAGAAGATGTTGAAGCAATCAAAAACGCAGATTTAGAAAATGGTTGTGAAACAATTTGCGGTATGATTTCAGACTTCTTTGATTATATACGAACAGAAACAGAAGAAATTTAATGCCAGAAACAGCTTTAGATACATTTATCACACCTTGGGCAAATCAGAGTGCAAGAGAGTTTGACTCGTGGCATTCAATGTGTTCATATTTAGGTGCATTTCCCCCACCGTTAGCGAACTACTTTATAAAGTATTTCACTAGAAAGGGAGACATAGTTTTTGACCCATTTTCGGGTCGAGGCACAACTGCATTAGAAGCAAGAATACTTAATAGAAAATCAATTGCAACAGACTTAAATCCAATTGCACTTGCCTTAAGTCGTGCAAAAAACAACTCTCTTACGAAAGATGAAATATTTAAGCGTATTGAGGAACTTGAAAAAAAATATGATTCTTCTCTATACCAGCAGGAAGCAAAAGCTCAGCCCGAAGAAGTGCATTTAATTTTTCATCCAAGAACATTAGCTCAATTATGCTATCTCAGAAGAAAAATATTGAAATCAGAAAACCCAGTTGACCAATATTTAGTTGGTATTTCGTTGGGGATTCTACACGGTGGAGAAAGAGCAAATGGAACATCAGGCTATGCTTCTATTGATATGCCGAACACTTTTAGTATGTCTCCTGACTATGTTCGAAAATTTGTTCAAACCAACAACTTAAACAGGATATTTCACGATGTATTTAAGTTGCTTCGAGAAAAGACAGAACGCCTTTACAAAAAGCACACTGGTCTAAAGCAAAGTGGTATAGTTGTTAAGGCAGACGCAAAAAAGCTAAGTGAAGTAGAAGAACTTAAACCGTTTCAAAAAAAGGTAAGCCTTATATTGACATCGCCCCCCTACTTGGGCATTGTAAATTATGCAAAACAAAATTGGATAAGGAGCTGGTTTCTAAATGAAGACCCTTTAAAGGTTTCTGAAGAACTTGATGATGATTTAAACCTTGAGGAATGGATAAATTTTTCTAAAAGTGTAGTAATTGAACTCAAAAAATTCTTGAAAAAGGACGGTGTTGCGGTTTTCATAATAGGTGACGTAGCAAAATCTAAAACAAGTGTTATCCCCCTTGCAAGAGAGTTTGCATTAATGATTCTTGACCAAAAAATATTTAAAAATGTATGGTGCATTAATGATGCAATTGCAGACACAGATAAGACCACAAGAATTTGGGCAGAAACAAAAGGAAATGCAACTGCTACAGACAGAGTTGTTTTTCTTAGTGACATTAATCCATTTGACAAATTTTCGGTAAATGATGAAGTGGAGCAACTCGACTTTAAATTCGTTGAAAAAAGCACAAAATATTTCATAGGACAGTAAAACCATTATCAACGCATTTGGTGGCACATTTGCAAAACCGCACAAGCCCACGCCAATCCAAGTTTTGCAAAAGAGCCACCAAGCCAACGCACCAAGACAGCAGCAAAATGGACAGACAACAACACGACAGAGAAAGAAGGGCAGCCCATAACAAGGTATTGCCAAAAGCGGGGCTGAACGGCTTCGATTGGACATTTGTGCAAGGTTCAACTTTCGTTCTTCGATTGAACTTTAGTGCTAAAAATCCCCGCCTTCGGCAATACCCGGATCGTTAGCTGCAACCTCATTATTAAAATGGTCAGTATTTAATTAGATTTAAAATGCACTTAGTTTCTATTCTACTATTTTGCTTAAATATTTATTCTGAAAATTCAACTCAACCGAAAGAAATTATTTCAGTAAAAGCAGATATTCTATCAAAAGGTTACCTGTTAGATTCTCCTATAAAAAACGACTGTTATATCACAAGATTTGAAATAATCAACAATGAAGATACGGCAGTCAAAGTCAAAATATGGACTTGCTCGTGGTATAGAAACTGGAGGACAAACAACGACTCTATTCACATTGCCGTATGGGCTTGTGATAGCAATTATCCAGAAAGCATTATGATTCCTCCCAAAAAGTCTTTGTTGTTTTTAGGAGGGATTTATATCTGGTCAAAATCAATTGTTAAGTCCTTAAAAATAGGATTCGTGAATTGTTCAAGCGTTCTCCCTGACGTTTCAGACACATTTCCAAAGATTCGTTACGAAAGCAAGATATTTTGGACTGCTCCCCTATCTATAAAACGCAATTATCCTAAAGGAGACAATTATTCTTCTGAATATTTTATAAAATAGACCGAAGTGGCTGCAGCTAACATGGGCATTGGCCGCAATGGGGGCTTGACACCCATACTTCAGCATAAAACAAAGCCAGGCAGCGGTCAGGGGTTGACCTGATACTTGAGAAAACCCCGAAAATTTCAAATTCCCAAATCCTAAAGGCATTCGCGGGCCGGGCAGACGAACAAAGCCTCACTCCCACTGCGCCAATGCTCGAACGTTGTGCGTCACCAAAATATTAGCTACTATGCCAAAAACAATCACTCTTATTTCGCTTCTAATTACCTCCTCATTTATTT
>JAFDZJ010000255.1 GCA_018266965.1 Bacteroidota bacterium | reverse complement strand
TTTGCTACGCTCTTAGTGCCGCAGCTGTTTTTTGTGGTTAGTTCAAATTTCCGTTACTTTATCAAGTTGACCGGCCGGGCTGACACAGTTCTAATTCCCCAACTGACGCAAAGCCGGAAACGTTATGCGGCAATTAACAAAAAGTATGACAGATACAAACCAATTACTAAGCAGTTTAAAGACGACTCCTTCCGAAGATTTCGAAAGTGAATTTATGGAATTTAAAAACTATCGAGATTCAAATTCATTCTACAATTCAAAAGAGTTATGTGATGAAATAAGTGGATTTGCAAATAAAAATGGTGGTAAAATAATTATTGGAATTAAGGACAGCAGTGAAATAAAAAATAATCAATACATAGACCAGCTTTGTGGTTTTGAAATTATAGATTTAGACATTGCAAAAGAAAGAATAAATGGAAAATTAAAACCAAAAATTGACTTGAAATTTGATTATCATAAATTTGAAGGCAAAGATTATTTGATAATATCCGTTCCCAATATCAGACATTCGCTAGTTAGTACTTCATCTGGAAAAGTTTACATAAGAGAAGGAAAATCTAGTGTTCCTGCCGACCTTATCAAATACAAGATTTAGTAAATAACCTACAAACCTACGACTGGAGTAGCCAAGAAGTAAATGAAAGTAATCTGTTAGGTTTATTAGACCTTGAAGCCTTAGGGGAAGCTAAAATTGATTTTGCATCAAGACGTAAAATAAATGTAGACGATTTAACTGATAGTGGTTTCCTAGAAAGTATAAATGCCACTAAAAATGGTATTTTAACTTTTTCTGGAATTTTATTTTTAGGCAAACAGGAAACAATTGAAAAATATTTAGGTAACCATGAATATAGATTTTCATGGAGGACTAATAGTGGCACGTTAATAATTAACGAAGTCTGGAATGAATGTGTGTGGAACTCTATACAAAAAGCGAAAAAGCATTTTCATTTATGCAACCAAAAACAAACAATTGCATATAACGGGCAGGACTACGATTTAACTCCATTAGATGAACAAGCTTTTCATGAAGCAATATTGAATGCTGTGGTACATAGAGACTATGCAATTGACGGCATGATTACAATCAATTATAAAGGAGACGAATTAGTAATTACTAACCCTGGCAAATTTTATGGGGTGTAACTGAAGATAATATTTCATATCATGAGCCAAGACATCGTAATAAAACTTTAGCTAAATTATTAATGGCTTTTCAACTTGTTGATAGAGCCGGGATGGGTGTTTTGCGAATAAGTCTCAATTCACTAAAATACGGAAGAGACTTTCCGGCTTGGAAAGAAAGCTTGTCAAGTATAGAAGTTAGAATGCCTTCGGAGTACATTAAACCTTCAATATTCATTTTGACACAAAAACAAATTACTGATTGTAGTTTAACTGAACTTTTCATACTAAATAAACTTCATGAAGTTGGATATGTTAACATAAACGACATTGAGAAAGATTTAAAGAAGATTTTTAAAGAACCTTGGATTGAGATTGAAAAAGCAATCAATAGGGAAAGTATGAGGCAGTACATAAATTTGAAAGGGAACAACAGCGGAGTTTTTATAACTACTACAAATATTGGTAATATTTAGTTAGACATAGCAAGCCCTTTTAGAGAAGCTGTGAATAGCGACAAACATGTAAAACTATTCTTGTATTTAAAGAAACATAAGACCGCAAACAATGAGGCAATCAAAAACTTATTGCAGTTTTCAAGACCAAGTGTGACATCTAATTTCTTGGCAAAATTAAAATATGCAAAAAATACAGGTCAAAGTAGAAGCAGTTTATGGAGCTTAAAATAACTGCCGCTAACAGGGGGTTTGCCAAAATACGGGCAGAAGGAAGTTATCTTCAACTTTTTGTTCTCTATTGTGCTTGACATCCAGCTTGACATTATCTATTTAGCTTTTTGTTGTTAACTTCATCTTCAGTTTTTCAATCATCATCGGTACCGGGCGGACGGAATACTAATTCCCGTACTTCGGCAAGCCCCGGGCGTTATATGAAAGTGCTGACTGACGTGTTTTACAAATGAAAATTTACAATCTTACATTGCTTATGAAACATTTCTTTATACTGATTTTTATAATATGCATTTTTAGTGAATGTCAACATTCGCAAAAGGTTCCATCATTTAGAAAACAATACAAAGAAATTTATATTGATGAGTTTAAGTTGACTTATTTGCGAAAGCTTCTTATCAAAGGATATAATAACTCTTCAGCTATAAGAGAGATTATAAATTCTGATCGCAGCGGATTTACTGAACCAATTTTACTTGCAGAAGATTTAAAATTAATTGACAGCCTGACTTCCGCTGACAATCAAACTATGATAATTGACTCAGCGGAAGGTTATAGAAGAGCTGAAGGTTCACAAGGCAAACGACCTTTAGGATTCAGTTTAGGTAAATTTCAAAGCAAATGGTTAGATAGTCTTGCAAGAAAAAGATACAAACTCTCTGGTTTGGCAAAACAAGAATATTGATTATTCTCCAACGCACCTTCATATAACATTGGCTTGCTACAATGCTGGCGGACGAATAAGAGTTCATCATTTTATCTTTGTTGGGCATTGGTTCTGGCAGACGGAATTCTACTGAACATTTGTTTAACACTTCAACTTTTAATTATAAATTTGGCTTCGGTTCAGGCATGACAGGCTTCAAATACCAGCACTGCAGCA
>JAFDZJ010000254.1 GCA_018266965.1 Bacteroidota bacterium | reverse complement strand
CAGCAATACAGCAAACAAAGTAGAAAGCGAAAGACAGCTAAGAGCGATGAACACATTGGCAACCTTTATAGAAGTAAAAAAACAAAACCAATGAAATGCCATAAAACCACCTATAATAGCAAGTTTGAAAAATAATTTTTTGGATATTTTTAAATTTTCTTTTTTCACAAATCGTATATAGATAAAAAGAAAAATGGAGGCAAAAAACATTCTGAAAAAAACTAGACCAGTTGCTTCTGCATGGATTAATTTTCCAAGAATAGCAGTAAATCCCCAAAGAAAAACTATAAAATGTAGCCTATATAAAGCGGTTTTGAGCATGATAATACAATTGTAATTTTTAATGTGCAAAACTACAAATCTAGTTAACCAAACACAATATATTTTTTATATTGTACTTTTCTCTATCTTTATAACATCAAAAACCCCAAAAGATTTTGTCTTTTGGGATTTTCAAATAATAAACTATTAAAAATTAAACTAGGAAAAAGAGAAAGAATACTAATTGTTGTTCATTCTCATAGTACAAATTTAGTTAAAAAACCAACGCTAAAAAAGTTAAATATCGTTAAAAAAAACATAAATAATTTTCTACTATTCAATAATTTACAACTTTACAAAAACGGTAGTTTTTATTTTAAAAAAAATAATGTATTTTTAAACTTTGAAAAACAATAATTTTTATGGATTTAGAATTCAACAAAAGAGAAGATCAAAACAAGCTAAAGTGGTCAGAAATCAATCAAATTTTTAGTGAAATAAAAAAAGGCGGAGGCGAAAAAAGACTCCAAAAACTAAGAGATGAGGGAAAGATGACCGCTAGGGAAAGAATTGATTACCTTTTGGATACTAATTCCGACTCCATAGAAATAGGTGGATTTGCAGGGTATGAAATGTACAAAGAACATGGTGGTTGTCCTAGTGCTGGTGTTGTAGTTGTCATGGGATATGTTGCTGGAAAACAATGTTTAGTAGTTGCTAACGATGCCTCTGTGAAAGCAGGAGCTTGGTTTCCTATCACTGGAAAAAAGAATTTGAGAGCTCAAGAAATTGCAATGGAAAATCGATTGCCTATCATCTACCTAGTAGATTCTGCTGGGGTATATCTTCCTATGCAAGACGAAATTTTCCCAGACAAGGAACATTTTGGTAGAATTTTCAGAAACAATGCCAAGATGAGTTCCATGGGAATAGTACAAATTTCTGCTGTGATGGGTTCTTGTGTTGCGGGAGGAGCTTATCTGCCAATCATGAGCGACGAAGCTATGATTGTGGACAAAACAGGGTCTATTTTTTTGGCTGGAAGCTACTTGGTAAAAGCTGCAATAGGAGAAAGTATAGATAACGAAACTTTGGGAGGTGCAACTACACATTGTTCAATTTCTGGAGTTACAGATTACAAAGCCAAAGATGATAAAGATGCTTTGGATAAAATAAAAAACATCATGAAATCTCTGGGAGATTATGACAAGGCAGGTTTCGACAGAGCCGAACCACAACTTCCAAAAGAGAAAATAGAAAATATTTTTGGAATAATGCCAGTTTCTAGGGCGGAACAATATGATACTCTCGAAATTATAAAATGTTTGGTCGATAATTCCGAGTACGAAGAATACAAAGAAGACTATGGTAAATCAATCATTTGTTGCACTGCTAGGATAGATGGTTGGAGTGTTGGGATAGTTGCCAATCAAAGAAAATTGGTAAAAAGCGGAAAAGGAGAAATGCAATTTGGAGGTGTAATATATTCCGATTCTGCAGATAAAGCGACTCGATTTATTGCCAATTGCAACCAAAGAAAAATACCTTTGATATTTTTACAAGATGTTACAGGTTTCATGGTAGGAAGCAAGTCCGAACATGGTGGTATCATAAAAGATGGGGCCAAAATGGTAAATGCCGTAGCCAATTCTGTAGTACCAAAATTTACAATTATTACTGGTAACTCTTATGGAGCAGGAAATTATGCCATGTGTGGAAAAGCCTACGATCCCAGATTGATAGTAGCTTGGCCTTGGGCAGATTTGGCAGTTATGGGAGGTGCTCAAGCTTCAAAAGTATTAGCACAGATACAAGAGGCAACACTAAAAAAACAAGGGAAAGACATCAATGAAGAGGAAAGAAATGAACTGTTAGATAAAATATCAAAAAAATATCAAAAAGAAACCGAAGCTACTTATGCTGCAGCTAGGCTTTGGACCGATGCTATCATCAATCCAATCGATACTAGAAAATGGATTTCTATGGGTATCGAAGCTGCAAACCATTCTCCTATTTTAGAAAAATTCAATCTAGGAGTGATACAAGTTTAAAATAAAGTAATTAACCATAAAACACAAACACAATGAAAAATTTTTTAACAATGATTTTATTAGCTTATAGCTGTCAAATCAACTCTCAATGTTCCATTATTGGAAATGAAAAAATTGTAAACGCAAAAGAGATAAACTATGAAACAACTCTTGAGGCTCAATGTTCAGATTGCTATCAGTGGAAAATTGAAGGCGAAGCTAGTTTTGTAATGCAATCAAAAACCAAAAGAATATCAGTAGTTGGATTAAGTCCTGGACAATTCAAACTTTCAGTTTCCGCACTAACCAACAAAGGATTAGAAAGTTGCGAAAGAGAAATTACGATTACAGAAAATAATATAATGAATTCCAATCCAAATGATGGAAAAATTTCTACAACAACTATTCTGTCTTCCAACTGTAATTTTCCAAAAATTGATTTCAAAGAGGTGCATTTTGCAGATAATCAAGCAATACTGTATCCGGCAGACAACCCTACAGATATAAAATATTCTTGGGAAATAAAAAGTAAAGATGGTACAGTTTCCAAAATTATAGACAAAGCTCCAAAAATAAATTTGGACAACAATAACCCAATTGTAGAAATTGTGATGATTATGGAAACTAATTTTTGCATGAAGAAATACACCAAGAAATATCCAGATGGATTTTGGGAAAGTTTTAAATAAATTTAATTAATGAGATTAACAGAAATAATTTCTGAATTCGAAAAAAGAATCCCCTTGCAACAAGCCGAAGATTTTGACAATGTTGGCTTGTTGTGTGGGAATCCATCTAACGAAATTACTGGCATCTTAATCTGTCATGATGCTTTGGAAAGCGTAGTAGAAGAAGCTATTAAAAACAAAACAAATTTAATTGTTTGCTTTCATCCCATCATTTTTTCTGGTTTGAAATCGATTACCGGAAAAAATTATGTGGAAAGATCAGTGATGAAAGCTATTGAAAACAAAATCGCCATCTATGCAATCCATACCGCATTCGACAATGATTTTTTCGGGGTAAATTTTGGTATTTGTCAAGCCTTGGGTTTGAAAAATAATAATATACTAATGCCCAAAAAAAAGGGACTGTTACAAATGCTGGTTTATGTCCCTAACAATAATGTGGAAACTGTAAAACATTCGCTTTTTGAGGCAGGTGCAGGACAAATTGGATTCTATGAT
>JAFDZJ010000253.1 GCA_018266965.1 Bacteroidota bacterium | reverse complement strand
TACTGGGAATAAATTTTGAGCATTTAGATTAAACGTAAATGCTGTCAATAGGATAAAAATCGTCTTTTTCACTGTCTATTATGTTTATTGTCGTTTGTTAATATTGGTGGTAACGGTTTCGGGCTTTGCGTTCGGGCGGGTTTCAGAACACATAACTGTCAACCAGCACTACACTTGAATAGAAGGACAAAGCTCCAAGTTTGCACGTCACCCCGCCTGACGCAAAACCCGTGTTATGCCCAGTGCTTTTTCTGTTGTGTGTAGTCATTAGTTCGTTGTCCACTAAAATAGTTTTTTTACGATGTCAAATATTGCAATAATTACCCAAATTGTCGAGGGGAGAAAAACCCAAAACAAAGTAAAATAAAGTCCTCGTTTAAACATTTTTGGTCCGTATGTCAAGCTACGCTTAATGAACACTTCTGTCAGCCAACCCAAAGTGTACCCCACATTACATAAAAAACCAAATATGGGAATCATAATTGGCTCGTAAAAGTCTTCGCCAGGTTCTAAGTGAACACGTCCAGAAGCAGCTGTCAACATAATAACTATACTAAGGATACCAGCAATTAAAACAATTATGTTATACAAAATACGTCTAAGTTCCCACCAAATAATGATTTGGAAGAAGTTTCTGTCTTCGGTCTTTACTTGTAATAACTTGTCCAAATATTTCATTGTCGAATGGTCTGCTTATGTTATGATGTCTGTCGGTTAGTTATTTTTAAAAGTCAGCGAAGGACTGTCCAAACACAAAAGTTAGAAGAAGTCGCAACTCTCAAAACTGATGTCAAAGTCGTGTCGAAGTCGTGAAGTGGACAGTCCACCGATGACTTTATGATTACTGTCTTGTCTGTCGTCATAGCATTGGGCATAACGTTTCGGGGCTTGCCGAAGGCGGGGATTTTTAGCACAAAAGTTCAATAGAAATACTATCATTGAACCTTGCACAAATGCTCAATCGAAGAACTTCAGCCCCGCTTTTGGCAAACCCTTGTTGGTGGCTGGGCTTTTTTTACTCTTCTGTTTTTGTTCCATAAAATCCTGTCGCACAACCATAAAAGTATGAATTAAAATTTGTTGTCAGTCCTGTTTGTGCAAAAATGTCTGTTGCATTTTTTGCATTGTCAAATTTATTTGTGTATTGCCAAAGCATTTTATATACTTCTGGATTTCCAAGTAAAAGTCTTCCAAAAACTGGAATGATTTGTCCAAGGTAAAAACCATAAAGTGTTTTTAGCAATTTGTTATTTGGTTTAGATACTTCAATGAACGAAAACTGTCCACCAACTTTTAAAATTCGTTTTGTCTCTTTTGCTAAAATTTGTAATTGTTCAGCGTTAAAAGTTTTAAGTCCAAATGCACAAGTTACAAAGTCGTAATGACTACTTGAAAGTTCATTTTTTAAAACGTCTTGTTGCAATACATTGATTTCATTGTCGAACTTTTGTTTGCTTTTTTGTTTTGCATATTTCAACATTCCGTCTGAAAAGTCAAGAACTGTCAAATTGGAATTGGGTAATTTATTTTTAGTTGCTTTCCAAGTTTCGCCCATTCCTGTTAGCAAATCAATTATTTCTGCTTTATGTTTTGGTTGGTCAAATTGCTCTAAAAATTGTCGTCTCCAACGAATTGTAAAGCCAAAAGAAGTTATGAAATTCATTCTTTCATACGAACTACTCATTTCATTGAAAAGTCCTTTCACGTATTCAGGATTGTAAATATTATTTTCCATTCAAAACATCTTTCCATTTTTCTGTTTCAGCAAATTCCTTAATTATTTGGTTTCTTTTTATAAGCAAGTCTTTCAAGTAGTTTGTCAATATAAGTTTGTTGAAAATATTGCCAATAACTCCAAATGGTGAATGAAATTCAAAAACATCTTTCATTATTATTTTGTCAGCAACTTGTTCAAATTTATGTTCGTGAAATATAGATTTAAAAATTCCTTCTGTTTGTTCGTCAACAAAATAATTGGGTCTGTCAAATGATGTAATTTTTGAAGTGAGTTTTTGTCTAATTCCAAAATGTGTCGCTTGCCAAGTTACAGTTTCATTTAAGTTTATTAATCCTTGTGTTCTGCCTGCAATAGCTTGTTCATTTGTCTGTGCAGTGGAAATTTTATGTAAATCAATACTTCGTGAAAGGTCAAAGCAAATTTCAAGTGTCGAGTTTATTTTGGTTGTCAGTTCAATTTTCGGCATCTATTTTCTTGTCTGTTTGTCTTTTTAGGTAGAGTCTGTTAGCCTTGCCACCAACGCCCGGGTATTGCCGAAGGCGTGGTGTTTTTGCACTATCGCTCAACAGATATCCCAGAGCTTAAATTTAGCAAAATTGTTTCATAGTATTCCGTCAGCCACGCTTTTGGCAATACCATGTTGTATGCCGTTTTTAACTGTCAATTTGTTGTCTGTCTGAATTACTGATATATTGTTTAGCAATCCTGTTTTCTGGTTTTCTGTCAAACGTATAGAGTGTCAATAAGAAAAACCATTCTGCTGGTTTCATAAAAATATAAATAATGTCAGAAACAAACCTGTTATTAAAAATGCCATAATAGCGATGAATAAAATTTCCCACTTTATTGTATTGTTGCCTGATTTGTCTATGTAGAAATGGAAGATTTTCTTGAATTAAATCCTCAAAAGCATTTGATATAAGTAGTTGTCTATTACAAATAATGTAATTGCCGTTTCTTACACCAAGCCTTTGCGGTTTAACTATATTGTCGTGTCCGTTTGCAGCAACTGAACAAAGATAGTGTCCACCACATTCAACATTGACGCACATATAGTCAAGCTGAGAAAATCCATGCTTATATGTATCAGTAAAAGCTTTGATTATACTGTCTGATTTTTGTCCAAATAACATAAGAAATAGTGAAAGAAAAATAACAATAGGGACTAATAATAAGGTCAATATAGGATACTTGAAAATAGGGTCAAGTTTTAAGATTGATGAACAAACTTTCCCAATGATAGTGCTTGAACTCAATTCGTTTAATTCAATGTGTTGTTTTAATAATTTCTGATTCTTTACTAGCCGAATAAGCAATAACATTAAAATTGGAATGTTTCCAAAAAACCAAAAAAATTGACCAAATTCTTCCTTGTTGATATGAATACATAAAAGTACATTGATGATTAAACCAAGTATTAAGAATGAGTTTATGAATAGTTCTGGAATTGGCGGAAAAATATCTTTTCGGAATATTGAAATTACATAACTGGCTGTGTACGCAATTATCAAAAAGTAAATTCCGATACTGTGACCTGGTGCAAACAATGCACTATCTGTGCAGCAATCATTTTTTTGTCCGAAATCTGAAAACGTTAAAAAAAATAGTGGAACAATTACAACTGTCCATATTTCAATTATTCTGAATAATTTTTTTCTCGTTTTTACTTCGCAGTGAATTAGGAAATATAGGAAGTTATAACACACAAAGCCGAATGAAATAATTATTAAAAATAAAAATGGTAAAACTGTCATAATGATGAAGGTCGCTTAAAATGGCATACAACGTCCGGGCTTTATGCAGGTGGGGATTAGTATTCCTTCAGCCCAACCGACGGTCAACCCATTTTTTATTTGATTGCTGAAAGTATGAATAAATGTTGACAGTAAAATGTCTGCCCACCGCTGCCCAACAAAGAACTACTGCCGAACAAGTTCCGTCCCGCCCCACTTGCATAAAGCCCTTGTTGTATGCATGTAGCTCTTACATCCATCTGTCTGTTAAATGGAAAAAATTGTTCGTCTGTGTATTAATGTCTTGAAATGTCAATGCGAAATAATTTGATCCGTCTGGCAAAGATTGTATAAAGAAACCTTGTTAATTACTTTCAGCTCGGTGAATGTATTGTCTCGTCAATGGCTTGAATTTATTACCGTGTCCCGAAATTACACAGGCAAAACCTTGTCTTGCCAAAATACCAAAAAACAAAAAATTAATTGCAAGAACAGTTTCATATTATTCTAAAGAGAAAAGTTCT
>JAFDZJ010000252.1 GCA_018266965.1 Bacteroidota bacterium | reverse complement strand
TTTTTCTAAATACAAATCTCTCAATTTTATTCCTGTAGGAAACATTTCTCCTTTGGTAAAGAAAAACATATTGTCGCCACCCAAAGCCAGATAGTCCGATGTAGCGATATAATAATTTTTTTGTGGTTCAACTGGTTTTCCGCCAATAAGTTTTTGTACCAGTTGATGGTTTTTGGTTTCTATAAGTAATTGGGAAATAGGATTGTTTTTTTGGGTTGAAGCATAATAATCGAAAAGTGCTTCCAGTTGGCTTCCAGTAAGTTTTACCACTACCAACTCATTTTCGAAAGGCATTACCTCATAGATTTGTTTTGTGATAATGTTTCCAGCAGGTATTATGTTTCTAATCCCACCAATATTGATAACCGCCGCATCAATAGATGGAATTTTGAATTGTTTGGACCAAGTAATTGCACCTTGTAGGGTATAATCTGCCAACAAATTTCCCAATGCCGAGTTGTCTCCATTTTTGTTAAGCTCAATTGCTGTATGCGAAATTTTGGTATTCATTTCTCCTTCGAGTTTGTTTTTGTAAGGAGCAATAACATCTGCCATTTCTTTATTGTCCTTCAGGTCAGGGGTAATAAGCGTGTTTTTTTCATATTTTACCTGCGAAAGACTTATTGGGGTAGCTGTTTTGCATGATGACAATACCAAAGCAACTAAAACTACCCATGTATTGAGTTTTTTCATATCTCGAATTTTATTTATTAATTATCATTTCATCAAAATGACAATTTATTTATAGTAATGCAAATATAAATTTTAATAATGAAGTCTTGTTTTTTTTTTAATGATTTTTTTGTTACAAATTTGTGAATCCAATTTTAAATAAACAGATACCTTAACCCAATTACAAATTGATAGTTTTTTATTTTGGTGTCATAGTTTTTTCACAAATTTAAAAATAAATATTTCGATAAAATTTAAACAGACTCTTAACAAAAAAAACGAGCATCAAAACTCGTTTTTTCAATTATTGGGTAACTTTTATTACCGCTTGGGTTATTTGTTGTTCTTTCTCTTTGGAGTAGGTGGAGTCATAAGGTTCCATCACATCAAACAAATATTGATAAAAAGGAGTTATGGTCTGTACTTCATCGGATTTTCGGATAGCCTTTTCTTTACCTATCATTTCCAAATCTTTTATAAATTCATTGAATCTTTTGTCAATTGGTACTATGGATTTTGTAATATAATCGTATGCTTTGTCTTTTTGTCCTATTTTTTCATAGGCATCTGCAACGGCACTTACTACCAAGGAATATTCCATAGGTTTTATTCGCATTTCTCTTTTCACAAATTTCTGTTCCATAGGACTCAATCCCAAGTAGTAATCGTACTCTTGAAAGATTGATTTTTTCAATTCCTCTGCTAGCTTTAGCCCTTTTGCTTCTTGTCCTGCAACTATATATCCGGATACCAAATAGCTCAAAGAACGAATGTCGTTGTATTTGCTAGATGGGATTTCTTTCGATGCCAAATCCAACAGTTCTATTGCTTTTTGTTTTTGTCCTTCCATAGCTAATGCTTGTGCAGCTCTGGAAGCGGTACTTCTGTAAGTGATAATGTTGGAAGTGCAAGTTTCATCAAAATGAACAGACGAATCTTTGAAATTCCCCCATTTGAAATTTTTTACCACTTGGTACAGGCTTTCAGCATTTACGCCACCTATTTCTCCATTGGCATCTTGCTTGGTTTGTATTGGGACAAGTCTATAACTGAAACCATCGTTTTGTAAATAATCTTGTAGGTAAAATATATTTTCGTCATCATAGATACCTCCATTTGAAAAAGAAATTGGTCTTTTCCAATCGAAATTGGCAAGTATATCCAACAACATCAAATTGTTTTTATACATAGACGATTTTTTGTAATTGATAACTATTTTATCCAAAGAATTGGCAGCTTCTTTTGCTGTAATAATTCCGGATTTTATAGCATTTTCTTTGTTTACAGGAAGTATAAATTTACTTACCGGAATGAAATTGAATTTTTCATATTTCTCATCACCGAATATCATTTTCAGGACTTCATCTTTTTCAGGGGATTTTTGTTTAATGAAATTGATGGCATCTTTTATAGACATGGAATCGAGAGTCGTGTATTTTCGGAAACTAGCCAATGTACTTTCTGGAGCACCTTCTTCTTTTAAATTATCAAATATCCCTTGCCAATCGCTAGGTTTCATCAGATAGATTTGTTCGTTCACTCCTTCTTTGTAATCATTGTCTCCCAGAATACTCGGAACAGGCATAGCGTTATAAGTTCTTCTTTTCACTTGGTTTATATTCCAAGAGGTTGATAGAAGTGTAAAATTTACAACTTTAACATCATCTCGGAAATTTTCCGTTTCTTGTATAGCCCAAACAGGATAAGTATCATTGTCGCCATATACAAAGATAATATCATCTTTTGGTAATGATTTCAAAACCGAATAGGCGTAGTCATGAGCTGTTGTTCTATGGCTTCTGTCATGCGGGTTGTAGTTTTGGAAACCCATCATCAAAGGAATACCTAATAATATTAATCCTGCCAAAATATTGGTTGCATTGGATTTTATTTTTTGTTGAATGAACCACAGTATTGCAGCAGCACCCAATCCAATCCAAATTGCAAAAGCATAGAAAGAACCTACCATTGCATAATCTCTTTCTCTGGGTTCAAATGGTTTTACACCGGTATAAAAGATAATTCCTACACTTGTCAATACAAATAATGATAGTATGGCATAGAATCTTCCAAAATCCCGATTCAACTGGAAAAAGAAACCTATAAGTCCAAGTAGAAATGGCAAGAAAAAGAATTTTACTGTACTCTCATTGTTGTATTTACTAGGCATTTTATCCATGTTTCCCACATTCATTTCATCGATAAAAGGGATACCGGAAATCCAATTTCCTTTTGTGTTTTCCATATTTCCTTCTAAATCATTTTGCCTTCCTACAAAATTCCAAAGCAAATATCTTACAAAATAATAACCATTCTGAAATGTAAAGAAATAATCTATATTTTGTGCTAATGAAGGTCTTTGTACATGGATGAGGTCATATTTTTTCGCTTGAAGGTAGTCGTCGAGCTTTATAGTTTTATTTTCATATTTTGTCCTAAGTTCATCAAAAAATTGTTTAGCCTCCGGACTATCTGCAAGTTGCTCATTGCTGTAATTAAATGTAAAGTCTGGTGCACCATACATGGAAATATAGTTGGACATCACATCTTGACTTTCATTGAACATCCTAGGCATGAAACTTACCTGCTCTGGATTATAGACATAGTCTATTCTTTTGCCAACAATTTCATATTTTCCAGTATGTTCATCTTTTTCATATATATCTCCTGTGTTAACTGTTTTTATACTGCCGTCTTCATTTTTTTCAATTCCATTATTATCCAAATAGGCGGTGTAATTTTGCCCATATATTGTAGGCCAATCTCCGTATTGTACTCTGTTATAATAATCCAACATACCAATAGCATTGTCTGGATCATTCAAATTCATTGGTGGATTTGCATTGGCTCTTATTGGGATAACCAACCAACAAGAAAATCCAATCAACATATAAATAACGGAAAGTGCTGCAGTTTGAAATATCTTTTTTCTTGTTTTTCTAGCGTATTTCAAAATGAAAAAACAAGCAACAATTAACAATACAAATGCAATGATAGTACCGGAATGAAAAGGTAATCCCAATCCATTTACTGCAAATATTTCTGTTTTTCCAAAGAAAGTCATTACAACAGGGAAAATTATTTTGAAAACAAAACTCAAAATGAATAAAGTAATCAGATTAGCCCAAATGAAAGATTTCCAAGTGAAATTATAATTTCTAGCATAATAAATAAGGCAAACAGCCGGAATAGCCAACATACACATCATGTGTACTCCAACAGAAAGACCTGTAACAAAGAAAATTAGTACAATCCATCTTTCGTTGTCTTTCTCGTGATATTCGTTTTCCCATTTAGTAATAAGCCAAACGATAAGTGCTATAAACATCGATGCCATAGAATATACTTCGCCTTCTACTGCGGAAAACCAAAAAGTATCCGAAAAGGTAAACGCCAAAGAACCGATGATTCCTGCGAAAAGTATAGAAATTTCTTCGTGTACACTTATTTGGTCGAATTCTTTGTTCAGTAGTCTCCTAACCAGATGGGTAATTGTCCAAAATAGAAATAAAATGGTAAAAGCACTAAAAAGTGCAGACATCGCATTGATGACTATGGAATACATTTCTCCTTTTCCAAATGCAAACATCGCTGCTACAGCACCCACAATTTGGAAAAGTGCCGCACCTGGTGCATGGGTAACTTGTAATTTTACAGCCGAGGAAATGTACTCTCCACAATCCCAAAAACTGAAACTTCTTTCCATTGTAGAAAGATAAGTTACAAATGCAATCGAGAAGACAACCCAGCCTGTTAGGGTATTCCATTTTTTAAAAGTCCAATTTTTCATATTGATTTTTATACAATTCTGCGAAAATAATATTTTTAAACGATTAAATGATAAATTTTATGAAATTAGAGTGAATTTTATTTTGATGTAATGGACAATAAAACAAGGTTTAATCTGAAATGAAAATACACATCTTGTTCTTTTGCCTTGAAAACGAAGTTTCGGCTTAGCCAATCAAAAGAACCAAAAATTGTCTCTCTATTTTATATTTTTTTAAATGGAATAGGCGAATGTTATTTCAAGACTTAAAACTTTTAATTACTTTTTAATTTTGATTGATATAACCTAATACATCAAATTATTATTTACCCTAAAATTATCAGGTCAAACGAATTAAAATTCGAGAAGTTAATTTAGGTATTCAATACTATAAGTGGTTTTCTTTTTCATTTTTTTGTTGTTGATTCCCATGTCTTTTAGGTTGCTTTTCTTTCAGTATTTCAAGTGTAATCTAGAGAATTATTGAGAAATTTTCAGCTACATTG
>JAFDZJ010000251.1 GCA_018266965.1 Bacteroidota bacterium | reverse complement strand
TGGAAAGAGTATTTTTGTTATCTTTGGATTGTGCAATTTTTCTCGAAAAATATAATGGAAATTTCAATCGTATGAATTTAAACCTCAAAATTAAAAATTTACTTCTTATTTGCCTAATTTTTTTAAGTTTTAAAAATTTAAAATCACAATTACCTACTTCACAAAATTGTTTTTTGGCTGGTGCAGATAGAAGCGAATTGTATTTGCCACAGTTAAAAAATAAAACGATAGCAGTGGTAACCAATCCAACAGGCAAACTGAAAGATGGTACTTTTCTTGTAGATTTTTTAATTAAAAACAATGTGAAAATAAAAACAATTTTCGCACCCGAACATGGCTTTCGTGGAGATGCTGATGCAGGAGAACAAGTAAAAAACGGTGTAGATTCCAAAACAGGAATACCTATAATTTCTCTTTATGGCAAAAATAAAAAACCAAGTCCAGAGCAACTAAAAGGTATAGAAATTATAATTTTTGATATACAAGATGTTGGTGTAAGATTTTACACATACATTTCCACACTAGCATTGGTAATGGAAGCAGGTGCTGAAAATAACATCGAAATAATCGTATTGGACAGACCAAATCCACATGATGGATATATTGATGGTCCTTTGTTAAAAAACAAATGGACTTCATTTGTTGGTATGCACCCAGTACCTATTGTCTATGGATTAACTATTGGAGAATATGGTAAAATGGTAAATGGTGAAAAATGGTTGAAAAATGGAATTCAAGCAAAATATACTGTTGTACCTATGCAGGGTTATCATAAGAAAAAAAGATACCCACTTTCCGGAAAACCATCTCCCAACTTGCCCAATGATTTGTCTATTAACCTCTATCCAAGTCTTTGTTTTTTCGAGGGAACGCAAGTGTCTGTAGGTAGAGGAACGGATTTGCCATTTCAAATTTTTGGTTCTCCTTGGACAAAAGATTTTCCTTATCAATTTACACCACAACCAAATGCAGGTGCAAAAGACCCATTCCTAAATGGACAAAAATGCTATGGAGAAAACCTAAGCACTACAAAGTATAACTTGGAGAGCATCAATTTGCAATGGCTTTTGGCAGCCTATAAAGATTACAAAAACCCAACTCAGGATTTCTTTTTGAAAAATTTATCTTCGAAAAATTTATTTTTTGATACCTTGGCAGGATCCGACGAGCTTAGGAAACAAATTATCCAAGGAAAATCGGAAGAAGAAATAAAAGCTTCTTGGCAAAAAGATTTAAGAGGATTTGATAAAATCAGAAAGAAATATATACAGTATCCAGACTAATAATTATAAAGAAAAAATCCTGAATTTTCATTCAGGATTTTTTTATTGATAACAATGTTTACTAATTATTTTACTTGATCCACAACAGCTTTGAAAGCTTCCGGATGATTCATTGCTAGGTCAGCAAGAACTTTTCTATTCAGCTCGATGTTGTTTTTCTTCAGGGCTCCCATAAACTGAGAGTAAGACATTCCATATTCTCTAGCACCAGCATTGATACGGGTAATCCAGAGTGCTCTGAAATTTCTTTTCTTTTCTTTTCTTCCACGGTAAGCATATTGCATTGCTTTTTCAACCGCATTTTTGGCTACAGTCCAAACATTTTTTCTTCTACCGAAAAAACCTTTAGCCTGTTTCAAAACTTTTTTTCTGCGTGCTCTAGAAGCAACGGCATTTACTGATCTTGGCATAATTTGTTGTTGTTTTTTGAAATTGAGTGTTGATAATATTTAATCAATCTTTTGGAACTCCAATTTCGGGTTAAACTTTTTAATTGAATTTTTTGGATTCTTATAAACCGATAATGATTTATAAAAACTACTTAATTGCTAATTGTCTTTTTACACTTTTTTCGTCCACAGTTGCAACATAAGAAGTTTGCGTAAGATTTCTCTTTTGCTTTGTTTCTTTTTTAGTCAAAATGTGGCTTTTGAAAGCGTTTTTTCTTTTGATCTTTCCTGTTCCGGTAAGAGCAAATCGTTTCTTAGCACCAGATTTAGTTTTTAATTTTGGCATTGTCTTGCTTTTTTGTTTGTGTTATCAATAAGTTTGCAAAAGTACAAAATTTTTCATTGAAATAAACTTTTTCTTGCTTATTTTTTTCAGCAACTCTACTATCCAATCATTAATAATGGTCAATAATAAACTTTTTTATGTGCCAAATCTATGGTTTAACAAAAAATTATAATCCTTTATCCAATCCTCACAATTCGTCTTCATGAACAAAATTTACATTACAAAAAATATATTTCAGTATAATTAACAAACCCAATCATAAACGCAATAAATTGATTACCAATGCGAAACAAACCAAACACAATATAATAAATTGTGTTTCTCTATATAAGGTATATTTTGTAATTTTGTAGTGCAAAAAAAACTATGGAAGAACAATTCATTAAAAAAATAGGTGTACTAACTTCTGGTGGAGACTCTCCGGGTATGAATGCCGCAATAAGAGCGGTTGTAAGGACAGCCAATTATTATGGATTGGAATGTGTAGGTATCCGAGAAGGTTACAATGGTTTGATGGAAGGTAACTTTATAAAAATGGGACCTCGATCAGTAAGCAACATCATCAACTTGGGAGGCACTATTCTTCGGTCAGCGAGGTCAATGGCATTCAAAACAAAAGAAGGCAGAGCAATCGCATTTCAGAATTGTCAAAAACACGGGATAGAAGCATTGGTAGTCATCGGTGGAGATGGCAGTTTTACAGGCGCAAAAATTTTCGCAGAAGAAACAGGAATTAGGATTATTGGTGTTCCCGGGACTATTGACAATGATATTTTCGGTACAGACAACACAATAGGATTCGATACCGCTCTCAATACCGCTATGGAAGCTATTGATAAAATTAGGGACACTGCTACTTCTCACAATCGGGTATTTTTTGTAGAGGTAATGGGTAGAGATGCCGGTTTCATAGCTCTTAATAGCGGAATTGCTTCTGGTGCTGTAGATATATTGATACCAGAACAAAAAGATAGTTTTGATGACCTTATGGAAGGTTTTGGAAAGGCAAAAAAAAAGAGGTAAAAACTCCAGTATTGTAATAGTAGCCGAAGGAGAAAAACTTGGAAACGCCTATGAATTAGCAGAACAAACCAAAATAAAATTTCCAAATTATGATATCCGAGTTTCGGTATTAGGACATATTCAGCGAGGTGGCTCTCCTAGTTGTGCAGACCGAGTATTGGCAAGTAGATTGGGCTTTGGAGCAGTTGCCGGATTGCTAAAAGGTCTCACCAATGTTATGGCAGGGATACAATCCAACCAATTGGTATATACCCCAATAGACGATGCCATAAAAAAACATAACGAAATAAACCAAGACCTACTTCTAATATCAGAAGTATTGGCCTTATAATAGAAATATAACATTAAAAATTTTTAATAATTATGTCAACAATCAAAGTAGGAATTAACGGATTCGGAAGAATTGGAGGATTAGTTTTCAACGCAATGTTGGAAAGAGAAAACATCGAAATCGTAGGAATCAACGACCTTATCAATGCCGAATATATGGCTTATATGATGAAGTATGATTCTGTACACGGAAGATTTGGTGGAGAAGTAAGAGTAGAAGGAAACAACCTAATCGTAAACGGAAAAACAATCAGAATTTCGGCAGAAAGAGACCCGAACAACTTAAAATGGAACGAAGTAGGTGCAGACTATATCGTGGAGTCCACCGGACTTTTCCTTTCAGGAGATACTGCAAATGCACACCTTAATGCAGGAGCTAAAAAAGTTATCCTTTCAGCACCTTCCAAAGACGATACTCCAATGTTTGTAATGGGTGTTAATCACAAAGAACTTACCAATGATATAAAAATATTTTCCAACGCATCTTGCACCACTAACTGTCTTGCTCCAATTGCAAAAGTAATGCACGAAAATTTCGGAATCGTAGAAGGTTTAATGACAACTGTACACGCAGCAACAGCTACCCAAAGAACAGTTGATGGACCTTCCATGAAAGATTGGAGAGGTGGAAGATCCGCTCTTAACAACATTATCCCATCTTCTACAGGTGCTGCAAAAGCTGTTGGAAAAGTTATCCCTTCCCTAAACGGAAAACTTACAGGTATGTCTTTCCGTGTTCCGACCGTAGATGTTTCTGTGGTAGATCTTACTGTAAGATTGGAAAAAGCAACTTCTTATGAAGAAATTTGTGCAGCTATGAAATCTGCTTCCGAAGGCGAACTGAAAGGTATATTGGGCTACACTGAAGATTTGGTGGTTTCCCAAGATTTCGTGGGAGACAAAAGAACTTCCATCTTCGACAAAGATGCTGGTATCATGCTTTCTCCTAACTTTGTGAAAGTTGTTTCTTGGTATGATAACGAAACAGGATATTCTAACAAATTAACAGATTTGTTAGTACATTCGGCTTCTTTGTAATTGCTAAAAAAAATTATATATTTGGAAACTCTATCAATTTTGGTAGAGTTTTTTTAATTTAAAATAAATGAAGAAAAATTACTATCTTCTTGCATTAGCAGGAATATTGAGTCTAAATGCTTGTAAAAACACAGAAACAGCAAAGGATTTCTCTTATGTTATGACCAAAGGAAATTCTTCCGAAGTGGCAGAGTTTATAAAAAACACCCATTCCGAAGATACCCGCTACCCTATCCTGAAAAAAAGATATGCCGAACTTAGAAATAAAGAATGGGTAAGACATGACTATACTACCAACACAATCCCTTGTGAAACCATAACAAAAACAACTATTAAACCAGAAGAAAAATCAAAAAATAAAGAAACGGAAGAGTACAATTTGCTAGTGAAAAACTTCGAAGAAAACAGCAAAAAGAAAAAAGTAGAAATGCTCAATTCCCTTTTTGACAATGACAAATCAAAACAAGATATTCAGCTTTTGGTAAAAAACGATTCCAAATGCAATATTATATTAAGGATAAATGGTGCTAGAAACATTTCTATACCAATCCAAGCACAACGAGAAAATTCCGTACTACTACCAAAAGGAACTTACAATATAAAAAGTATGATTTGCGATACCGAATATTCATCGCAAAAAACATTTACAAAAAATGCTTTCCTTACCTTGAAACTAAACACAAAAATCAACAATAAATTAAATTAACTTATTGGAAAGTAATCATCAAAAACTCCCAAATAGTTATCCACAACCCAATCAAAATCATAGAATATTTCCGTAAATTTGACCAAAATATATTGACAAATGAGCAACATAGAAGACAAGAAAAAAGCACTAAGTCTAGTACTTGAAAAATTAGATAAAACTTATGGAAAAGGAACCGTGATGACTTTGGGCGATTCATCAATTGATGATAGTATCGAAGTAATCCCTTCTGGTTCCCTAGGTTTGGATATTGCACTAGGTATCGGAGGTTATCCAAAAGGTAGAATTATAGAAATATACGGTCCGGAATCATCTGGGAAAACAACCCTTACTCTTCATGCTATTGCCGAAGCACAAAAACAAGGAGGGATTGCAGCTTTTATAGATGCAGAACATGCTTTTGACAGAAATTATGCAGGAAAATTAGGAATAGATTTGGACAATCTTATTATTTCCCAACCCGACAATGGAGAACAGGCTTTGGAAATTGCCGACAACCTTATCCGTTCTGGTGCAATCGACATTGTTGTCATTGACTCGGTTGCTGCACTTACACCAAAAGCAGAAATAGAAGGTGAAATGGGCGATTCCAAAATGGGATTACATGCCAGATTGATGTCCCAAGCGTTGAGAAAACTTACCGCAACTATTTCCAGAACCAAGTGTACCGTGATATTCATCAACCAATTGAGAGAAAAAATTGGTGTAATGTTTGGAAATCCAGAAACCACAACTGGAGGTAATGCGTTGAAATTTTACGCTTCGGTAAGAGTTGATATTAGGAAAGCAGCAGCACCTATAAAAAATGGCGATGAAGCTATCGGAAGTCGTGTGAAAGTGAAAATTGTAAAAAACAAAGTTGCTCCACCTTTCAAACAAGCAGAATTCGACATCATGTATGGCGAGGGTGTTTCCAAAGTAGGAGAAATACTAGATGCTGCTGTGGATATGGGAATTGTAAAGAAAAGTGGCTCTTGGTTCAGTTATGAAGATAGCAAACTGGGACAAGGCAGAGATGCCGTAAAAGAAGTGCTAAAAGACAATCCGGAACTACAAGAAGAACTGGAAAACAAGATAAAAGAAGCCTTGAAAAACAAATAAAAGTTTTAGGTTTTGTTTAAATAAAAATGCCATTCTGTCAGTTTTGATAGGATGGTATTTTTTTTGTGAAAGAAGAAAAAATTTAACTTAAATAAAATAATACAATGGCAAAAGGCAATATCAATGTTTCTGTAGAAAACATATTCCCACTCATCAAAAAATTCTTGTATAGCGACCACGAAATATTCCTTCGAGAACTAATCTCCAACGCTACCGATGCAACACTAAAACTAAAACATCTTTGTACTATTGGCGAAGCCAAAGTAGAATATGGTAATCCAAAGATTGAAGTAAAAATTGATAAAGAAAACAAAACTCTTCACATCATCGATCAAGGATTAGGAATGACAGGCGAAGAAGTGGAAAAATACATTAACCAAGTAGCTTTTTCCGGTGCCGAAGAGTTTTTGGAAAAATACAAAGACACAGCAAAAGATTCCGGAATTATCGGTCATTTTGGATTAGGATTTTATTCGGCTTTTATGGTAGCAAAAGAAGTAGAAATTATTACCAAATCCTACAAAGATGCACCAGCTGTGAAATGGACTTGCGACGGAAGTCCGGAATTTTCATTAGAAGAAACCAATAAAACCGAAAGAGGTACGGAAATCATCTTACATATTGCCGAAGATTCTACAGAGTTTTTAGATGAATTTAGAATTAAAGAACTTCTTACCAAGTACAACAAATTCATGCCTGTGCCAATAAAATTCGGCAACAAAACCGAAGAACTTCCTCTACCAGAAGGTGCAGCAGAAGATGCAAAACCGGAAACTGTGGAGGTGGACAACATCATCAACAATCCAAACCCTGCATGGACAAAATCCCCGAGCGAACTTAGCGAGGAAGATTATACAAAATTCTACCACGAGCTATATCCAATGCAGTTTGAAGAACCTCTTTTCAATATCCATTTGAATGTGGATTATCCTTTCAACCTTACAGGGATTTTGTATTTTCCTAAATTGGGTAACAACTTGAATATCGAAAAAGATAAGATACAACTCTACCAAAACCAAGTTTTTGTAACCGATGAAGTGAAAGGTATAGTTCCGGATTTCCTAATGTTACTTCGTGGGGTAATCGATTCCCCAGATATTCCGCTAAATGTATCCAGATCTTACCTACAAGCAGATGGTGCTGTGAAAAAAATATCGTCCTACATTACAAAAAAAGTAGCGGACAAAATGGCTTCACTCATCAACCAAAATCGTGAAGATTACCAACAAAAGTGGAATGATATAAAAATAGTGATAGAATATGGAATGATATCCGAAGAAAAATTCTACGAAAAATCCGATAAGTTTGTATTGTATCCTACAACAGACGGACAATTTTACCTTTGGGAAGAGTTGATGGAGAAAATAAAATCAACACAAACCAACAAAGATGGAAATACTGTTGTATTGTACACTTCGAATGTAGAGGAACAACACACTTATATACAAACTGCCAAAGAAAAAGGATATGAAGTATTACTATTGGACTCTCCAATTGTTCCACACCTTATACAAAAATTGGAAAGCACCAAAGAAAAAATCCAATTTGCAAGAGTTGATGCAGATCATATCAATAACCTCATCAAAAAAGATGAACCTATAATCTCAAAACTAAACGACACAGAAAAAGAAAATTTGAAAACAGCCATAGAAACCGCTGTTAATGACAAAAAATTCACTGTTCAGTTGGAAGATTTGGACTCTTCGGATATACCTTTTATGATTACCCAACCGGAATTTATCCGTCGTATGAAAGATATGCAAGCTACTGGAGGCGGAGGAATGTTCGGAATGGGCAATTTCCCAGAAATGTATAATTTGGTAGTAAATGCCAATTCAAATCTAGCAGGAGAAATCCTAAAAACAGAAAATATTGAGGATAAAAATACTAAAATTGCTTACGCATTGGATCTTGCAAAACTATCTCAAAATTTATTGAAGGGTAAAGAGCTAACAGATTTTATCACTAATAGTTTCAAGAATTTAAAATAATTCAACCAAAATCACTTCTTCATATCGAAAGAATCCAGAGTTTTTTGACTTTGGATTCTTTTTTTGTTGAACTTTTTATCTCAAAAAATTTATTATATTCGCAAAAAGAACACTTATGATTTTCAAAAATACTTTAGTAATTATTCTTTCAATTTCAATACAACTCTATTTTTCTCAAACAAATCAAATAAAAAAATCTACTGGACAAATAGAATCTTTTGGAAATATCTATTATATGGTAAAGGGTTACAATGGTTATCAATACGATTCTAATACAATAAAGTATCATGAAAAAAAACTTTCACTTACTGAGTTGTCCTTCCAACATTGCAGATCTACGCTTTATACCCGAGAGATTATGTACAATAATTTTGGAATGTGGAACACAGAAACAAATAATCAAGTAAACCCAATATTAATTTGGGAAAATGTAAAACTCTTAGGCAATAGTAACAAATTATTCACTGTAATTACAGATGGTCATAAAAGTACAACTAACTCCAAATCTAGTTCTACAGTTATGGTAATAGACCAAGATGGGAAAGACTGCTTACAAGAAGGAAGTCCATATAGAGACAATATTACTTATTTTTTTTCTAAGGGATTTGAAAAACTAAAAGAAAGAAAATTCTTAACTGTATATTACGAAAGATTATATAACCAAAGACAAGCATTAGCAAAAAAATACGGAATTGACCCTGTTGTTGGAGAAAGAACCCAAATCCCAAGAGAAATTAATCAATACATTTATTCAAATGGCTACAATGGTATCAGCCTTTTAAAAATAGAAAATGATGAAACGACATTCAATGAGCTTGTTTTTAATGAAACTTCATGCGCTTGTTACACAGAAGTTGTTATGAAAAAAAAATGGGGAAAATGTAGTAAAAAACAAAAAACAAAATACTTACAAATACCATTGATGCAATGGGATAATATAAAACTATTGGAAGGGATAAATGAATCTTTTACCGTTTTTACTTTTGGGACAGAATCTTACGATACCATACACTCTTCAGTATTGGTTTTTGACAAAAATGGAAAAGATTGTTTGGCAGAAGACAGTCCTTACAAAGAAAAAATAATCCAATACTTCGCAAAAGAAATTAAAAATTTAGAAAATAAAGACATAAAACAATTTTTTTAAAAACCGGTTGAATATAAAATTTTCCTGTTTATAATATTGATTCATAGTTCCAACATAGGATTCCAAAAAAGTTTTTTGAAATTTTTTATTTTCATCTTTGTTACTACTATACCTTCTGTTTCTAATTTTTTCTGAAAACTTACCACCCGTAATATTCCATTGGAAGCAACAACTCTATGAGCCGGAACATTGCCAGGACAACCTCCCAACACATTTCCAACATGCCTGGCATGATTAGGAAATCCTATAGCCTTGGCAATTGCTCCATAAGTACTAACACGACCTTTTGGAATTAGCCGAACAATAGTAAAAACCGCTTCTTTGAATTGTGAGTCCATAACATAAATTTAATTTGTAAATAAAACAAATATTTCGATAGGTTAGACAAAAATATAGTAGTTATACCTGTTGTACATTTGTAATTTTAAATTAAATTATTGAAAATGAATATTATACACTACGACGCAAAATTTAAAATACACCAATAAAACGCTAGGACTCAAGATAAATTGAAGATTTTTAATTTTAACATCTTTATAGCTTTGTGTCATAAAAACATTAAATTTTTAAAATAAGCTTATTGCGTCATTGCGTAAAACGAGTTGCACCGTACTTCTATTTTTCATTCTCAACAATCAGTTCTAAAATTAATTCTGTCAAAGTCTTTTGCTCACTTTTAACTGTTCCTTTCATATATCGTTCGAAAACACTTTTGTTATCTGGTGGGTTGAGATTTAGAGTTAAGTTTTTTTCCAATGCCAACAGTCTTAAAAATTCTCTTTGCGTTCTTCCGTTTCCTTCTCTGAATGGATGCAAATAGTTTATGTTGTCTAAAATTTCTGCTAATTTATCGGCTAACTGATTTTTATTCTCTCTTGGAATTTTCTTGAAATCGACAATTAATTGGTTTATATATCCGAAGGCATTGTCAAAATGTGAAGTCGGGAAAAATTGTTTCCCATCTTTGCTTATTTCAACAATCCGTTTCTTTCCTGCCCAAGCGTAAATATCTTGAAACAAGTGTCTATGAATTTCAAAAAGGCTGTCAATACTCTTTATTTTTATTGGTTTTTCATAAAGTTCTTGAAGTCGTTTTGTTACCACACCACTTTCAACAAAGAGTAATATATCTGGATCGGTAATGTCTTGTAAATTCTTTAAAATTCCTGTTTTAGAGTCTGTGTAGGTAAAGGCAGGGTCTATGTATTTGTAGGAATTAGACATAGGCTTTTTGTTTGGCAAACATAACAAGTTCTGCCAGTGATATTTTCCCTGTTACATAGTCCCTTATAATTTCAATCCCTTTTGGTGTTGGTTTAAAGCCTTCAAACATATTGCTACCCAAAGCGTTTGCTGTGCCTTCAAGAGTTTTTATGTCTGAAAATTTTATTCCCATAATTGTCAGGTTATTTCTGTCTATTTCAATTGTGTTAAACATAATATATCTCTTTATATTTCTTTACAAATTTACAAAATTTACTTGACAAATCGTTAGCTTTCAGTCGTTTTAGAATGACACATAACATTCCCAAACGCACAACAAGTTAACAAATAAAAATCTTCAAACACCATAATTCCTTGGATATATTTTGAATTTCATTATTACAAATAAAACAAATACAAAAAGATATAAGAAATTTTGATTTTTTTTTGAAATCTCCAATTGTACCTGCACTACAAAATAAAATTCTCGATAATCGAATGATTACATCAACAATAAAAAACCGTAAATATCTTGATTGTACCTTTTCTAAAAGTTTGATTTAAAATAAAAAAAACTCAACGATACTATTGAGTTTTTTAGTTTAAATAAAATTAAGCTTCGCAGGAAGAACAGGAAACAAAATTTACCATCAGTTCTTTGGATACCGAGGAACTTCTTTGGTAATACAATGTTTTTACGCCTTTTTTCCAAGCTTCTATCATCAGATAATTCACATCTTTTACCGGCATTGTCGATGGTATTTGCAAATTAAGTGATTGTGTTTGATCTATGTATTGTTGTCTTTGGGCAGCTTGTGATATTATTTCCATAGGAGAAATCTCTCTAAATGTTTTGAAAACTGCCTTTTCTTCATCGGTTAATTCCGCCATGTGTTGCACAGAACCATGGTTGAGCATAATTGTTCTCCAAGTTTCCTCGTTGTCCAAACCTTTTTCTTGTAATAATTGAGCTAGGTATTTATTTTTTCGCATAAAATTTCCTTTTGCCAAACCAGCTTTGTAGTAATTAGATGCAAAAGGTTCTATTCCTGGGGAAGTTTGTCCCAAAATTGCGGAACTAGAAGTAGTTGGTGCAATAGCCATCAGAGTTGTATTTCTCATACCGTATCCTTTCAGCAATTCGGGTTCGCCGTATATATTTGCCAATTCTTTGGAAGCTTGTTCGGCTTCTTCTTTTATTCTTCTAAAAGCTCTTGCATTGAATTGAGTTGCCTCGAAACTCTCGAAAGGGATTTTATTTTTTTGCAAATACGAGTGATAACCCAATACACCTAAACCTAATGCTCTGTGTCTTAAAGCGAAATTTCTAGCTCCTTGCAAATAATAATTACCCTCTGTTTTTTCTATAAATTCCGACAAAACGGCATCAAGAAAGTAGATTGCCAATTTTACAGCATTGGTATCTTTCCATTCGTCGTACAACTCCAAATTCATAGAAGATAGGCAACAGATAAAACTTTCGTCCAAGGTGGAAGGCAACATAATTTCGGAACAAAGGTTACTGGCATTAATTGTCAGTCCAAGGTCTTTATATACTTGTGGTTTGTTTCTATTCACATTATCAGAAAAGAAAACATAAGGAAGTCCTTTCTGTTGGCGGCTCTCCAATACTCTTGCCCAAATTTTTCTTTTTTCGGTATCGCCATCAATCATATCCTGCATCCAATAATCCGGAACACAAACGCCAGTAAATAGGTTTTGTATGGGGCTACCAATATCTTTTATGGACAAAAATTCTTCAATATCGCCATGGTCAATATCCAAATAGGCTGCAAAAGCTCCTCTCCTAACACCACCTTGAGAGACCACATCCATTGCGGTATCA
>JAFDZJ010000250.1 GCA_018266965.1 Bacteroidota bacterium | reverse complement strand
ATTTTGTAACCCCAAATCTAACGAAACTCGCTTTAACTCATTGCTGAAAGCAATGTTGGTTCAACGTTCCAGCAGCTTGGCGAAGTGGCGGAAATCGAAGCGCAAATGTTCAGTTTTGCACAAATGCTCAATCGAAGAACTGCCGTTGAATTTAGCACTAAACCCGCCATTTTGCCAAACTGCCTGTTGCCTGCTGCCGTTTTTATTCGGTTCGTTGTCCCGTTTTGTTTGTTGGGTTGTCGTGGTGCGTTGGCTTGGTAGCTCTTTTGCATTTTTCTGTTTGGCTTTGTGTGTCGGCAAAAATGCAAATGTGCTACCAAATGCGTTGGCTCAGTTTTGTCCATTGATTTTGTTTTTTGTCAGTTGGAAAATTGCCGCTTTCAAAACTTGCCAACAAATTTTTGCTGTATGTTCGTCAGGGTTAAACCTTGAACTTACTTGTTCGTATGGGTGAATGTAATTTCTGAAATTTCGTAATGAATGGCTGAAACTCTTTACATCTTCTTTAAGTAAATTAAGTTCGTGTGCTGTGTCAATAAAGTTGCTTAATGTCCATTCGTGATACTGTTTTACTTTTCCGTCTTTGTCCTTTGGTGATGTCTTAGCTTGATTAAATTCTTTAGGAAATTTTGAGGCAATTCCTAACAGTATGCCCTCCAAAGTGCTACCCGACAAAAAAATAACGGATAAAGGTGCTTTGCTGTTCAAACAGATTTTAATTTCGTCAAACCTAAGATTAAGTGTTTCTGTTATGATTGTGTCTAACCCTAATTTGTCTAACGAAATTTCGCTAAATTCTTTCTTTAAAAATTCATCTTCTTTGATTTCTACCTTTTCTTCAAATTCAATTTTACCTGCTTTCGTAAATGTGATTTCTGTTTCTTTTCTTACAACTTGCCAACCGTCAAATGCAAGATATTGATTAAAGTCTTTTATATGTTGGTCAAGTTCTGCAAAACGTCCAACAAAATTTATCGGTGCGAAAATATTTTTAATGCACTTGTCTAACTCTGGTGTTCCGTTAATTTTGGAGAGTTTACTATCTGTGTAAATCCACCTTGAAGGAAACCCTTGAGCGTAAACATCGTTAGAACCTAAGTCGTTAAAAAACTCAACAAGTTTCGGTCCCGAACGTCTTTCAGTTTCTTCGTTAATAAGGTTTCTTAATTTTTCTAATGTTTTTTGTTGTATTTGCATTATCTATTTTTCATTTCTACTCTATTACGAATGGTTTCCGTCAAAAGTGAATACAAATGATAAAGAATAGCAGTTTTGAAGCCGAAAGATTTTAAAACTTCTTCATCAAAAGCAATTCTGTCTTTTTGTTTGTATTCGTTTTCGTAATCCTGAATTTGTCGTTTGCTAAGTGTTTCAAATTTAGAGAGTATGCTTTCTTTTTGTTTGTCTGAAAGTAAACTTGGGTCAAGCATTTTCATTTTGGTTTTGAAAAAGTCTGCGTTCAAGTCTAATGCTCCCAAATTTCTTGAAACTCCGTTTAGTTCTACAATTAAAAGTGAAACGATTGAATTAAGCAAAGCTGACACAATTTCAACATCTTTTTTCTTTACACGAATGGCAACCAATCTTTGGTTTAGATACAAAGGCGATTTGCTGAATGAAAAGAACAAACGCTTATCAGGATTGATTGAAATAAAAATGTTTGCTACTTCTTCGGGTTTCAACGAATACCAAAACGGTTTTCTTGTTTTCAAAATTTCGGGTAATGAAACGCCTGTTTTGTTTGTTGCAATTTCAAATTTCTTTATGTGCTTGTAAGCGTTTGGATATTTCGCTTTTAAATTCTTTTCATTTTCGTTGCAGACGAAAAGATTGTATTCCGATTTGTTGCTGTAAGCAATCATTTTGAGTTCCTGACTTGTTTTCAAAATCGGTAATAAAAATTCCTTTTCAATTTTCAGCGATTTGTTTTCATCGTTGGAAATAATGTGCATTTCGTCCCAACCTGTCCGTGTGCCTCTTCCTGTGTCGTAAACACTTGGAAAAGGATTTATGAGTTTTGTTTCAAAAATGCTTAGCGGATTTTGGCTGACAAAATATGTTGCCCAATTTTCTTGCGAAGCAAGAGAATTTACCAAATGTGTTTGCTCAACAATGCTAACGGAAATTGTTCCGTCTGTTTTGTGAAATACGTTTTTGAATTGAGTATTTTCTTTCCAATTTGCATTTTTCGAATTGTTGCAATTATCAACTTCGGTGTAAAAATCTTCAAATTGTTGTAAAGATTTGTCTTTAAAAAGAGTTTCCAACTTTTCGTTTATCGTGATAAACTTCGTTGGCTCTTGGCTTTTCCCTTTTTCAAGTGTTATGAAGATTGTGCTGACTTTGGAATCTTTAAACCAGTGTTCCGCATTACTTTTTACAACATATTTGATATGAAAATTGTCCAACAAAAATTTCTTGAATTGCAAGCCGTAATTTTTACCTAACCAAGCATTAGAAGTAATTGCGGATAAAATTCCATTGTCTTTTAGGAATTTTAACGAGTTGTAAAAGCAATAAATGTAATAATCACTTTTGCCGTTAATATCAAACTTGCTTCCATTCAAAAATGCAGTTTGCGTTTTTGCAAATTCACTTTCAAAATATGTGTTCAAGATTTCATTCGGAATATCTTCTTGCTGAATGAACGGAAAATTTGAAACAACAGCGTCAAATTTCGGAATTGAAATTTGGTTTATTTTATCAATGTCATTATTGTCGGGAATTGCGATTGTTTGGCTTGGTGTAATTGAGAAAAAATCTTTACGAATTACTCTAGGAAAGTTTGCTGTATCATCAACTTTTTGTTTGTAAAGATTGATTACAGAAAGTGTTGCAGGAAAATGTGAAATATCGTTACCCCAAATCTGATTTAAGGTTTGCTGATGACTTTTATTTCCGAAAAATTGTAATATGTTGTAAAACGAATTTAAAAATGTTCCTGTTCCTGATGTCGGGTCAATGACAATATCGTTTCTACTTTTGATTGCAGAAAATGTAACAAGGTTCGCCAATGTTTCCGATGTAAAATATTGCCCGAATTTTTGTTTTTCTTCTTGCGGAACTAAGTTTTCCAAAATGTAACCGATTACTTCGGTTGGCAAAACATTAAAATCAAATTCATTAAAAACAGAAACGAGTTTGAAAAGCAATTCATTGATTGTTTCATTGAACGAAATTTTGTCCGTAAAATCACTTTCAAAAACTGCCTGATAATCTATTTTCTTCGCTTGATTGAAAAAATCATTTAGTTGCTTCTGAACTTGTTTGTTGTTCTTCAACTCCAACTTAGAAACCTTACCCGACAAGTTTTCTGAAAGCGTAAGATAGAAAAGGACTTTGCCAATCAATTTGTAATAAGTGAGCTTTGCTAAAACTTCTTCGGGTTCAACTTTTTCAACTCGTCTTGATGAAGTTGAAAGAATTTTAAGCGTAGCACTTTCAATGATTTTCCATTGATTAAATTCAGTTCTGAAAGTTTTATCATCGCCTTTCAGTTCGTTGATTTCGTTTTTGAGTTGCGGAATAAAATGTAACGATGTTTGTGTAACGGCTTCAACAATGTTTGATGAAATGTTTATCGCATTTTTGAGTTCGCCATTTTTGTAAAGTTGCTCTAAGGCGTGCAGAATTTCAATAAGCCTTTTTTTGAGTTTGGCTTCATGCTTTTTATAGTTATTGCTATCTGCTAAATCATTTCTGTTGATGATGTCTTTTTCTTTTGGATAAACTTTCAGTTTCTCTAAACTTGAAAGTGAGTATTTGTCGTCTTTAATTTTCCAAATAATTGCTTCTGTTCCGTTCCATGTAACGAAAGAATTAGATTTTAGTTTTTCCGCTTTCTCTAAAGCATTTTCCAACATTTCTGTATCATCTGCTGCGGTGTCAGGAAATTTTAATTCCCAACCGTTGAATACAACACCCGAAACCTTGTCCGTAAACAAAAGCACATCGGGAAATTTTGTTCTTCCCGATTCAAGTTTTATTCCTGCGTCGTTAGTTGCGTCCTGAAAAACAGTTTTGCCAGTTCTGATTTCTTCATGTATCCAACTAATAAGCTGCCCTGCCCATGCTCTTTCGTTCAGTTTTGATTGCATAATTTAAAGTATGATATTCAGCTAACGGCTCTTTGAAAAGCGATAGCGTTGTTTCTTGTATTTCCTTTCTTTTCAGAACTTCTTTAATCCTGTCTGTACAAATTTTTATATAATCAACAGGATGCACTTTGTGCAGTAATACATCTTCATTTTTTTCAATGCCGATAAAATTACGTCCTTCCATAATTGCCGCAAGCAAAAAACTTCCCGAACCGCAAGCATTGTCTAAAACTACATCGCCAGGTTTGGTGTACGTTTTAATTAGGTATCTGCCCAATTCTATTGGCTTTTGTGTTGGATGAACAACTTTGCCTTCGGATTCTGCGGTTTTAATATAAACGAAGTCGTCAATGTTCTGTTCTTCATAAGCAACAACATCATTTGGGTATCTGCTTCCATTGCTTTTAACATGCCTCGGCTTAAAGTCGCCGTAACTTCCTGTGTATTGGTCTTTGCGAACTCCTTTATCATAAGGTTCGCCATTTGTCATTTGCGGATTGTATGTAGGTTGTTTTTTGTAGAAAATACAAATATCCTCATGCTTGCGTAGCGGCTGAATTTTTGCATTGAGAAAATTTGTCGGCTTAGATTTTATCCAAATGATTTTATACTTAAAAAGTTTTTCATTGCTCAAAATAAGTTTTGCAGTGAACAAGCCTTGAGATGTTAAAGCAATGCAGCCTGTGTCTTTAATTATTCGTTCATATTCTGTCCATAATTTTTGCAGGTCAATAACTGAGTCCCATTTATTTTGTGTTGTTCCGTAGGGAAGGTCGCAAAGTATCATGTCTATTGAATTGTTGGGTAGTTTTTTCATTTCTTCCAAACAATCGCCTTGAATTACTTTGTTGTTGAAATCATCAATCTTTCTTTTTTCTTTTTTGTCTTGAAAAGCCTGAACATTATATTGCAATCCACTGTACTTGATTTTTTCTTCAGCTACCTGCATTGCCGACAAAGCCAAATCTTCGTCTTGCATTTCATAAACAATTTTGTCGCTAAGCCACTGAATAATTATTTGATTTTTTTGAGCCTTGTAATATTTGCAAAGCAAATTAACTTGGTCTCTTGTCGGCATTCGGTTGTCATTTTCAATTCGGCTAAGCAAGGTTTTGTTTATGCCCGTTTTGTTGGAAACATCTTGTAACAAGAGTTTTTTTCCCTCTCTGATTGTCTTTAAAGTTGAGCCTATTGTAGTGTTCATAATTGATTAGTTGCCAATTTTTGTCAAATTTAGAGGTTAAAAGCAAATTGCCAATTTTTGTAGCTAAAAATTTTAGGCAATCGTGCTGTGTCCGCTAAATACTGAGGTGAGGTTGATGTTAGTATTGTCAAGCTGATTAGGATTTCGTCTGCTGGGTGGTGGGTTGGCTTGGGGCGTTGGCATTTTTAGCTCTTTGCAAGGTTGGCTTTTGTGTGTCGGCTCTGTGTGCCTTGCAATGTGCTAAAATTGCATGGGGCAGCGTTGGCAAAGTCTTGGGTTGTATCAATTTGGAACGCTGTGTCCAAATAGGGTGACATACAACGCTTATAAAAGTATCCGACAAGCCTGCCTCGTCCTAAAAAAAGCCCGTAGTTAAAAGATATTGGCGGGCTTGTCGGTTTACTTTATCGTTGGCCGACGTTTATGCTGTTTGTATGGTGCAAAGTATTTTTGTAGTTGTTGGTCAGCGCAGTTTTTGGTGAGCGGGTTTAAACTTTTTAAAGAACTTTCAATCTAAATTTTTACAATAGTAGTGTTTAGCAATTAATTTTTTCAAAAACAGACATGAGCCGCCGGGGATGTAAAAAAAAATGATACTGCACCGTCATCTCGTACGTCAAAAGCGAAGGGCGTGTATCGGTGTAATACTGAAATAGATAACGCAGTTCTTGAAGATAAAGTTTGCGGGTAAGATTGCTGTAATGGCCAAGGGCCATCAT
>JAFDZJ010000024.1 GCA_018266965.1 Bacteroidota bacterium | reverse complement strand
TTAAAAGAATCATCTATTGTTGGAACATATTCTAAAATGTCTTTGCAAAGTAATGCACTGCGTCCTTCCAAAGAGTGCGCCATAGTAGCAATATCCATTTTCACTAAGAGATTTCCGGCAAGTATGTTATCAAAATCAAGGTTCATGATTTTTTGAAGCCCTGATAAATTTGATTTGTTGATTATTTCAAAATCCTTTTTCACCTGAGATAAATAATCATCACTGCCTAATAAATACTTTTCATATCCTTCAAAACTGTCAATCGTTGAAGAAAGATAAATATCCAACTTGTCTTTACTTGCTAAATCTAGCAGGCGATAAGCATAGTTATATTTGCTCTTTTTATTGTTGGATACAGGAAGTAATGAATGGCACAGTTTAGCAGCTCCTCTTGTCAGTTTGCCCGTCTTAAAAAAATCATATTTTGCAAAAGGTACATAGCGACGATAACCGCCAAACATTTCATCGCCGCCATCTCCATTTAGAATTACTGTAAGGTGTTTTTTTGCAGCCTGACTTACATAATAACTGGGAATAGCCGAGCTGTCAAAAAAAGGTTCGCCATAATTGGAAAGTATCTTTTCAATATCATTCACCAGATTGTCAAAACCAATTTTAATTTCATAATGTTCTGTCTGATACTTTTCTGCAACTAATTTTGCCAAAGGCGCTTCATCATATTCACCCTCAAAAGAAACAGTGAATGTTTTCAACGAAGCATTATACTCTTTGGCGATTGCGGTAACTAAGCCGCTATCTATGCCTCCACTTAAAAAAGAACCAACCTCCAAATCAGAAGACTCTACTCTATTCTTCACTGCTTCGTGCAGCATTGTTTCTACTTTTTGTGATGCATTTTCAAAAGAATCTTTTGATTGAACTTGATAGAACGAATGAATGTCCCACCATTTTGTAGTTTCAATTTTACAATCTTTCAATGTTACGCATGCAAAACTTCCCGCCTGTAGTTCACAAACATTTTTATATGGTGTAGAAGATTTATAAAAATATCCCATCCGCACATATTGAGCAATATGCTCTTCATTGATTTGTAAGGGCAGTTGGCTTCTTAGTGCTTTCAATTCGCTGCAAAAAACAAATTGTTCATTGTTCAGATAATAATAAAGCGGTTTCTTTCCTGCACGATCTCTTGCCAGAAAGAGTTGTTGTTTCATTCTGTCATAAATACAAAAAGCAAACATCCCATCAAAATCGTTCAGGCACTTCGGCCCTAATTTTTCGTAAGCTTTTAAAATTGTTTCTGTATCAGAATTGGATTGGCAATTCAATCCATATTTCTGCCGCACTTCTTTGTGATTATATATTTCGCCATTAAAAATAATTGTATAGGAGCCATAGTGCATCGGTTGTTTACCTCCTGAAATATCTAAAATAGAAAGGCGGTGATGATGCAAGATCAAATTATCTTCGGTAAAAGTATTTTGTTCATCCGGTCCGCGATGAAACAAATCTTTTGTAAGAAGTGGAATATTTAATTGAAAGTTAATTGAGCCGGCGATGCCACACATAACTATACAATCTTGTTTACAAATCTTTGAAAAAACCGAGGGTAGGGCAAATTAGCTGATTTATAGACCATAAGCAGCAATACAAAGAAAAAAGGCATACATGGTATCTTGTATCTTGACAAAGCGCCAAAATTATTTGTTGATGCACCAACAGCAAACGCAAAAACGATAGCAAAAGAAAAGCACATCAACATCCTTGGGTCTTCAAATGATAATTTGAAAAATTGTTTTACTCCTCTTTTAAACAAGAAGTTTAAAAAGAGAAATAGAAAAAATAATGATTCAATTGCTGATAAAAAAACAGCCGGAGATGTTATTTCCCATAAAAAAGGTCTAAAGAAAGTAGCCAGTAAACTATTAGCTGCAAGTAGTACTGGGTTTGATGTGTTCATTTCAAAATTCGAACCTAACTCTACCCCGTTTGCCTGCAAATCTTCTAACACATGTCTTTGATATTCTGCCTTGTCCATCAAGGTATCCAGCTTATATTGTTGTGCCGCTTCTAATGAGGTAAAATAATTTAACAGCAAAACGCCTACCCCCAAAGAAACAGTTATGGTCATTACTGTAAAAATATTTCTTAATGTTTTGTCTTTAATGGTTTTGTTAGACTCGGCAAAAAGCCATAAAAGAATTGCCAGAATTAATACCAATAAAATATATACTTTAATAAAATAAGTCAATACCCCACAAATTACTATCCATGATAACGACGAACTTATTTTCTTTTTCTTAATAACAATATTCAAAACCGCATAAAGAATATAACCGACACAACCAAAGGATATCGGATCTTTCAAAAGTCCGGCACTCCAAAAACCCACACTCGGTAAGAAAACAATTGCAACAGCTAATACTTTTTTGTAATTAGGATAGTAATAATAGAAGAATTTAAATAGACGAATGGCGCCTCCTAATGCAAAAAAGCCAAAAACAAAATTGATGCACAAATAATTATTAAAGAATAAAAACGATGGTATTAAACCCAATCTTGGAACAAAGAAATTGCTGGACGATAACATATAGTTAAACGTAAAGTCATCTGCATAATTATCATAGTAGAAGTATGGGGTAAGGGGATTATCCATATCTAATTTCGTCGAGGAGATAATTGTCCCAATATTATTAAAATCAGCATTAACCGCACTTCGAAGATCTTTTACACCCTGATAATATAAATTTGTATCCCCTCCTTTAAAAACAAACTCTGTTACAAATGTGAAAGCAAGTACACAAAGTACTTTAAAATAAAATCCCCGATAGTAAATATTTCGTAATGTCGGATCCGTTTGTCGTTCTGCCTTGCTTCGAATAATAAAAAAAAGTATTAGAACACATAGTGGCCCCAATACAATATCATTAATTGAAAAAAATCGTAATGCCAATAACATACTAACGAAACAAATTTCTAAATAACAACCATGAACTGCTTACCGAATAATTCTTTTCAATCTTCATTCTTGCAGCATTCCCCATTTGCGCCCGTAAT
>JAFDZJ010000249.1 GCA_018266965.1 Bacteroidota bacterium | reverse complement strand
CCTATTCCAACCATTGATTGCTACAATTGCCATAGTGAGAGCAACTAATTCCTTTTCAGAAAAAAATTGCAACATTCGATTATAAAGCTCATCGGAAACATGATTGCTCGACAACAAAGTTAAAGTTTCTGTCCATTCCAAAGCAGCTCTTTCCCTGTCCGAAAAAAAACTAGTTTCTCTCCAAGCGGAAAGTAGATATATCCTTTGTTCTGATTCTCCCGCTTTTCTCGCATCTTTGGTGTGCATATCCAGACAATAGGCACATGAATTGAGTTGGGAAGCTCTTATTTTTACCAATTCATAAAGTTTTTTTTCCAAACCGGATTCGGAAACATATTTTTCCATTTGCAACATTCCTTTTGCTGCTTGTGGATCTACTTGGAAATAATTTATTCTTTTAGTCATAATTATATTTTTTACTTTTTTCTAGCAACAATCCCAATAGCTACAAGGTTTTCTTGGTATTGTCCGAATATTTTTTTCATTTGGAATACGGTAGTCCTGGCTTTTGGTTTTCGGATTAGATTTATCAAAATCCTTATTACACCCAAAAAACCTTCATCGTCTATCAATCTTTTTGGTTCCAATAGCTTCATTGGCGATTGTAATATTTTCAATATTTCAAAACCATTATTTTCTAATAATTCTTTCCATTCTACACTAGTTAAAGGTCGTGCATTGACTTTTCCTGCCTTGGAGAGATTTACTAATATTTCTTTTTTGAAATTTTCATCGATATCATTGGGTATTAATCCCAATTCGTGAATGATGTACAATCCATCTTTTTTTAAAATCCGAGCAGCTTCTTGTATTATCTCTGCTTTTCTATGATCAATTTGCATAGTTAGCATCGCTTCGCCTATTACCAATTCTGCAATATGAGAGTCCAAACCTGTCGATGCTGCAGAAGCTAGGATGAAATTGCAATTTTTTTCTGAAAATCTTTTTTTGAGATTATTGATTGTTTCAATTTCTATATCTACTCCATAATAGTTCTTGGGTTCTTTTTGCAATAATAAATCCGTTGTTAATCCTTTGCCAGGAGCTAACTCAACAATTGTATTGTTTTTAGACAAATTAGCACTGTCTATTAATTCTTTGGTAAATTCTTTTCCTCCAGGTCTCAATACCTTTTTCCCTAATTGAGATAATACCCAAAATCCTTTTTCGTTAGCCATTATTTATAATTTTTTTTTAAAAAAAACATAAAGTTTAATAATTTGAAAAAACGAATTTACAAACAAAGTAGCTAATAAAGATAAAATTGTCTATATATAAATACAACAATCATCATAGGAAATAACAATAAATATCAGTTTTCCAACCATGCCAATGGAATATCCCAAAGTGGACGATTATATGATCGGAAAAAATTAACATGACCTATATTTCTTTTCGACGATTGTGTAACAAGTAAGGTTTTGTCTTGAATTTGTAAATTTGGATAAGATTCTTCAATCAACAATTCCATTCCTTTTTTAGTAACCCAACCATCATCTTCTGCGGATAGAAACAAGGTAGGTTGCGACAAATCTTTGGCAATATTGACGGTTCTTTCCAACAGTACATTTGTGGAATGTTTATTCATAATCAAAGTTCGCCAATCAAAAGCACAACCCGATGGCAAACTTTCACCCAACCCCAAATACTGTGCTGGAAAAAATTTAAAAAAAAACGAGAATATAGGTTGTACCAAGCCAAATCCGACTATTGCACTCCACTTTATTTGCCAAGTAAGATTGCCTAAATAAGCCTTTTGGGTTGCTACGAAAATAAATTTCTCATAAATTTTGGTGAGAGGATTCATTCCAAGTATCAAAGCTCCAACGGAATGTCCCAAACAATATTTTTGGAAATTTGGAAATTTGGTGTTTACATAATCGGAAACTGCTAGGAAATCTTCCGCTCCCCAATTGGTCATACTTGCAGAAAAATTCTTGACAGACTTAGGTTTGGAAAGCCCAATTCCACGATAATCGTAAGTAATAACGGTATATCCGAAATCTGAAAAATATTTTGAAAAACTAAAATACAACTGTTGCTTGACACCGGTAGCGGAATTGATGACTAATATCTTATTATTGGAAACATTTGGAGAAAAGACATGAATGGAAATTGGATAACCATCTTTGGTACGAATAAAAATATTCTCCATTTTGAATAATAATTATTTCAAATCTTTCAGATAAGGTAATGAGTCCTGCGCACCACATTTTTTGGTTGCAAATTGCGATACCGTATTTCCAAAATCTACACAATTTTCTATGGAATTTCCATGGCACAAAGCAACTGCAAAACCAGCAGTAAAAGCATCACCCATACCCATTCGGTATTGCAAGTCCTCCGATGGAGAGTTTTGATATTTCATTTCTACCCCATTGAAATAGGTTGTAGAATTGTTGTCATCTCTTATGAATAATTTGTTAGGATATTTTTTTAAAACTTCGTCAGAAAAATCTTCTCCAAATACTGTTTTCAACTCATTGTTTTTCACAATAATAAAATCCAGCAAATTGACAATTTTGTTACTCAACAAAAAAGCTGGTGCAGCATACAATCCTACTTTTTTATTATATTTCTTGGCTAAATTCACGGTATATTCAACAACATCCATAGGTATTTCTAGTTGCAATAAGACCATATCGCAAGTTTGAAAATATTTGTCAACCAAATCAATATGTTTAGTTCCTAAACAATAGTTAGCAGAAGGTACTACTACAATACTATTTCCGGTTTTCTCGGAAGTTACAAAAGCAGTTCCTGTCGGCTCCAAATCGGTTTCGAAAACATGACCAGCATTTACATTTTCATCTACCAAATTTCTCATGATTTGTTGCCCATTCGGGTCCATTCCTACACAACTTACCAAGTAAGCACTTGCACCTAGCCTAGCTACAGCAACAGCCTCGTTAGCACCTTTTCCACCGAAATAGGTTTCAACTTTTTTAGCAATTACTGTATTGTTTTTTTGTGGAATAGATTGTACATTCAACACCAAATCCAGAGAACAGCTACCTACAACGATTATCCTGGGTTGATTTTGGCTAATTTTCATATTTCAAATTATGAGATTGGAATTGCAAACATAACTTATTTTTTGGAAAATCGACAATTTTATTCATGACCAATTTCTATGATTTCCATAATTATTTTACAGGGTTCTCCAAGCTCATCAAACCCGATATAACTGGCATAAAAACCTTCGTTTTCGCCCGTATCAAAAGCGAATATTGAATTTTTGAAATTATTATTAGGAACTAAAAAGGCATAGTTTTTTTGAAGATCATTTCCCACAAAAAAAGCATCATGAAAAAACTCTTGATAGATACCCAAAAAATCATCTCCCTTCTCCAAATACAATTTGTTTTCTAACTCATTCAATAATGTTTGGGTTTCCAAATCCATAATACTCGCCATTCCGGAAGCTACTGGAAATCCATAGATTTCGTTTTTTTTCAGCAAACTAATTTCTTGATTTGGGGTGGTTGCCATTTCCCAAGAACTACAATTGTTTTCGGAAAACACAATTTCTATGTAGGCAATATGATGCGTATCTTTTTCATAATGAATAATTACTTTGAAATTACCTTTTGGAAACTGGGTAGCAAAACTCGGCATATCATTGGTGAGTAATGGATCACACGCCAACAATTTCCCAGAAGAAATATAGATTTCTCCAACTTCAAAGCTTTCTATCAAAGGATTTTCGACAAAATTTTTACTAAATAATTTTGCAATGTTTTCTATATGTTTCATGGACAATTATTGATTAATGCTATTGAATCAACAAAAAAGAGCCTATAAAACGACTCTTTTTTTTGTTAATTTCAAAGTGATTTTAGTTTTTCTTGTAGCAACAAAATCTTTTCTTGTGCGTCTTTCTGCTTCTTTCTTTCGTTATCTACGATTTCCGGTTTGGCATTGGCAACAAATTTTTCATTGGACAATTTTTTATCCACAGAAATCAAGAAACCTTGTAGATAGGAAATCTCTTCGGTTGTTTTCTTTTTTTCCTCTTCCAAGTCCAATTTTTCGCTTAGTGGAATTGCAATTTCTACAGCTCCAACCAAAAAAGAATAGGAAGGCTTGTCAGTTTTTTGGTTAAAAGATATTTGCGAAACATTCCCTAATTTTTCTATTAAAGAACAGTTTTCCAAATGAGAAACATTGGTAAAAATTTCTATTTCTTCTCTTGGCGAAATCCCTTTGGATTGTCTATAATTCCTAATTCCAGAAATTATTTCTTTAGCAAAATCGAAGTTCTCCAACACCAATTCATCAAAATTATCTATAGCTTTTTGTTGAGAAATCATCAAAGCGTCTTCTATATTTCTGTTTGCTATATTTTGCCACAATTCTTCTGTTAGGAAAGGCATGAAAGGGTGCAACAATTTCATCAATTCTTCGAAAAAAGAAATTGTTTTTTTATGGACTTCTTTAGAAATTCCCTCTCCATAATTTGGTTTTATCGCTTCCAAATACCACGCACAGAAATCGTCCCAAATAAGTTTATATACCAAATGCAAAGCATCGGAAATCCTGAATTTTTCAAATTGCGATTGGATTTCTACCATTGTTTTGTCCAGTTGGTTTGCAAACCACTCCATGGTTAGTATATCGGTACTGTTGGCAGGTTTTTCAATTATTTCCCAACCTTGTATCAGTCTGTAAGCGTTCCAAATTTTGGTAGCAAAATTTCTACCTTGCACCATCAATTCTTCATCAAACAACAAATCGTTTCCAGCAGAAGAACTCAACATAATCCCTACTCTTACACCATCTGCACCATATT
>JAFDZJ010000248.1 GCA_018266965.1 Bacteroidota bacterium | reverse complement strand
TCATAATTTATTTTATATTTGAGCAAATTTTGGATAAAATAAAAAATAATTGTACATTTGTACAAATGGTAAACTTTAATTTTGAACGAGAAAAGGCAATAGCTGCGTTGACATACATATGCAATCAGCTAGGGGGGGAATGGGATAAATATAGCCTATTAAAAATCTTATATTTTTCTGAAAAAGTGCATTTGGCAAAATACGGTCGTCCTATTACTGGTGATCGCATAGTTGCATACAAATATGGCCCTGTACCACATTGTTCATATCAAATAATTAATGATAGAACTGAGGTGTATTTTTCACAAGAAGAAGGCAATATTATTAAGGCGTTGAGACCATTAGAATTAGATTATTTATCTGAGACAGACAAGGAATGTTTAGATATATCTATTAGTGAAAATAAAACTTTAGACTTTGGTAGGTTAAAGGATAAATCTCATGATGCTGCTTATAATAAGGCGTATGAGCAAGGTGAGCATACTGAAATTTCTTATTTGGATATTGCAGAATGTGGAGGTGCAAATCCCGATATGTTGGAGTATATAAAATATACTTCGGAAATATCCAATTCAATTTTGCATGACTCCTCCCATCGGTAATTTCTTTCCTGACGATCTAAAAAAAAATCTTGCAGCTGATAATTTCAAAATCGGAGCTGTATTTAAGTTTTTTTGTCATCTGGCAAAAAAAGAAAAGAGGTTCATTTTTATGGGCGAAAAGCATGATAAAAGTGAGATTGCGCTTATTCATATTAACAGCGAATTAAATAGAAATGTAGCTCCCACTGCAGAACTTCAAAATGAGCATATTCTTCTGCTCCAATCTGGCAGAGCATATTTAACGAAAGACAGTTACGTTAATTGTACCAATTTAGTTATCAGAAGTAAAACAGAAATATTCTCTCTCCTTGAAAAAAATCCGGATATGCATCTTGGACATCTATCAGCGGAAGATTTCAAAATCCTTAGAGACAAAATTTGTGAATCCAGGTTAATTCCACCTTATAAAAAAAAGCCGTTTGGTTTATTTTTGAAATGAGGTACCCCATCAGATAAACATTAAGTTCTTAATTTTTATTATTAACTAAGTAAAAAGGGTGTTTTTCCCGTTGTATATATAATTTTAAAAGTTGACTTTTGTTGCACGAGAATTTGTTTTTAGGGATTTCGCTTAATAATTATTAATGTGAATATAGAGTTAAAGACAATTCTTTTAAAAAGATAAATATTGCCAAAGTCACGCATTCAATCTAATTTGCATCTGGGAAATATGCGCTTAAAATCAAAAATACATAATTGACCAATGGCAAATAAATATACAAAAGCTCCCCTTTCAGAGTTGATTTTAGGAGTGTTATTTAATTCGCATACTCTAGCGGAAGGAAATGTACTTTTTGAAGTTATTTCAGGTCTTAGTTCTCAATACCCGGAATTTAAAAGTATGCCTGCAATAGGTGAGGAAGATTTGCAAGGGTACACAGTTGTTAATCAAATGGACTTTGATAAAACTGGATTTTCACTTTATAGGTTAGTGAGCGATGATTCAAATTGGGTGATTCAACTTCAACAAAATTATTTGTCACTACATTGGGTACGTGGAGATGGGAAAGCAGTTGGAGAATATCCGGGATTTGATGCTGTTTATAAAAGGTTTATGAGTGTATTTTCTTTTATCAAAGAGTTATATTCTAAAGGTAGAGATGATTTCAATAATCAAATAAAGTATTTCTCGCTTCATTATCAAGATCGAATCTTTTGGGAAGAATATTCTGAAAATAATTTAATAGATAATTTACTTACTATAAATTTTCCGTTTTATCCTACGAACAATATTAATATTCATCCCAATAATGTATTTAGCAAATATACATTCCCATATGATGAAATTGGTGGGTACGGAACAGTAACTATTAATACTGGCACAACGCCATATTCCAACAAGCAAATGTTAGTTATTGAAAATCGTGTTAAAGGCAAAATTGAAAATATTGAGGAATGGTTTAAAAAAGCACATACTATTCAAGTAGACTTTTTTGAAAATATCTTTTCACAAAAAGTATTAGAGTTATGGAAATAGGATTGAATGGCAAATATGAAGGTTATCCCTCATGCAGAATTGAATATCATTGTAATTACGTGCCCACATCGTCGGTATTCTCTAGTTTTAGTGACATACAAGGGCCCGAAATGTATAGTAAAAATTTTTCGGCATTTGTCAAAAGTAGAACTAATTACCTTGAGTCATTAAAAAAACTTGGTAAGGATTGGATATCTGGAGGGAGTGAAGAACCCAAGCTTCAAAGTATAAAAGTATCTCAGTCTATATTGAGAAATTTGGAGTTGTGGTATTTACAAGAAGGGGCTAAAAATTTTATGTATCCTTCTATAGTAATGAGTCCAACGCCATCTGGAGGTATTTCTATGGAAATAGCAATAAGTACACGCTTGAAGACGCATTTGAATATCCAAGAAGACAATGTTGAGTTGGAAATGGAGAAG